>DATGEF010000190.1:0-8668 GCA_035310405.1 Chloroflexia bacterium
CGCCGGGCGCGGCGGGCCGATCCATGTACTCCTGACCGACGGCCGGACGCTCGACGCCGAGGTCGTCAACCGCAACCCGACCCTGGACCTGGCCCTGCTCAAAGTGCCGGAAACCCAGTTGCCCGCGGCCCTGGTCGGCGACTCCTCGCGGCTGCGCATCGGCGAGCTCGTCTTCGCGGTGGGCCACCCCTGGGGCCAGCGCGGCGTCGTGACTGCCGGCATCGTCAGCGGGCTGGGCAGCGTCCGCCCACCGGGCGGAGAGCAGAGCGCGCAGTATATCCGCTCCGACGTCCGCCTGGCGCCCGGCAACTCGGGGGGGCCGTTGCTCAACGCCGCCGGCGAGGTCATCGGCATCAACGCCATGATCTTCGGCGGCGACCTGGGGGTGGCCATCCCCAGCCACGTGGCCACGACCTGGGTCGCCGGGCTGCCGAGCCGCCGCGCCGTCCTCGGCGTGGGGGTGCGGCCGGCGCAGCTGCGCCAGGTGCCCCGCGACGGGATCTGGGCCGGGCGCACCGCGGGCCTGCTGGTGGCCGAGGTCAAGGCCGGCGGCCCCGCCGACCGCGCCGGCCTGCTCCGCGGCGATGTGCTGCTCGACGTCGACGGCCGGCCGGTCGCGGACCCCGACGCCCTGCTCGACGCCCTGGCGGCGGGCGCGGCCAACGACGCCGTGCGCCTCCACGCCCTGCGCCGCGGCGCCGTGCTGACCGTCGACGTATCCCTGGCGCCGCTGGAGCCCGGTGCATGACACGCGTGTTCATCGCGGCGCCGACCCCTATGATGCGGGCCGGGCTGCGGACGCTGGTCACCACCGCGGAGCTGCAAGTCGTCGGCGAGGCGGCCACCCTGGCCGCCCTCGCCGGCGTCCTGCCCGCCGCTGAGGTGATCGTCGTGGGCGACGACGCGCTCCTGGGCGACGCAGCCCGGCCGGCCACGGGCGACCGTTGGCCGGCCTTCGTCGTGCTCTCCGCCGAGGGCCGGGCCGCCCCCACGCTGCGCGCGCTCGGCCTGCCCGGCTGGGCGGTCGTGCCGCCGGACGCCCCGGCCCCGCTGCTGCAAGCGGCCATCACGGCCGCCGCCCAGGGCCTGACCGTCCTGCCCGCGCCCTGGGTCGACCGGCTGCTGGGGCCCCGGCCGGCGGGCGACCTGCTCCCGCTCGGGCCGGCCGACGAAAGCCTCACCGCGCGCGAGCGGGAGGTGCTGGAGCTCCTGGGCCAGGGCCTGGCGAACAAGCAGATCGCGCGCCAGCTCCAGATCAGCGAGCACACGGTCAAATTCCACGTCTCGTCCGTCTACGCCAAGCTCGGCGCCGCCAGCCGCACCGAGGCCGTCCACCGCGGCGCCCACCGCGGCCTGATTACGCTGTGACGAGTCGTCAGTAGGCAGTAGGCAGTAGGCAGCCGGCAGTCGGCTCCAACCGCCAGGGGTAAGCGCGAACGCGGGAGGGTGCTCGGCCGTTTTTGGCACAGGATGGCTGGCGCACCGGCTGGGACTGTGGGAGAGGGCTCTGCCCTCGATGAATCCGCCCGACCTCAGGCGGAGACGGCGGTGCCCCCACTCGCCCGCGGTCGGCCTAACACAGCGTAGCGCAAGAGCATCGAGGGTTTTGCTTTGCATTGTAGGGGCACGGCGTGCCGTGCCGCATGCCGATCAACCTAAGCGAGCGGCACGGTCCTGGGGCGGGACGCCTAGCGGCTGAAGCCGCGGCTACGAGTACGAAGCCCGCCTTGTATAATGGAAGCAAGTGACGCCCGGGAGGAGGTGAGAGCGGGAAGCCCGCTGCGGTACGACCGCGTTGCGGAGAGTGCTCCCCTCCTCTCCCCGGCGGCCCGCAGACTGCACCCTATCGTGTGGCCCTGACCACGGATCTCAAGGTTAGTTCTGGGCTGCTACTGGCGTCGCCCACGCCCGTTCCGTTCGTTTCGTTCGTTTCGTTCGTTTCGTTCGTTCCGTTCGTTTCGTTCGTTCCGTTCGTTTCGTTCGTTTCGTGTCTAGCCGCTGCGTGCGGAGCAAGGAGAGTGCCTCATGTCTGACCCGCTCGCCCCGAGCACCCGGCCCGCCCTGGTCGTGGGGATCGATATTGCCGCCCAGAGCTTTGTCAGTGTCTACCGGCTCCCGGCCCAGCGCCCCAGCCGCCCGGCCAGTTACGCCCAAACCCCGCTCGGCTTTAGCGCCCTCCAGGAGCGGCTCGCCGCCACCGGCGTCCCCCCGGCAGCCACCCTCATCGTCATGGAAGCCACCAGCACCTATTGGATCCGGCTGGCCTGTACGCTGCACCGCGCCGGCTATCAGATTGGCATCGTCAATCCGAAGCAAGCCCATGATTTTGCCAAGGCCGTCGGCCAACCGGGCAAGACCGACCGGCTGGATGCCGCCCTCTTAGCCCTATTGGGCGAAAAGCTGGAGCTCCCGCGCTGGACGCCGCCGCCGCAGGTCTATCACGAGTTGCGCCAGCGGCTAGAAGCGCGCGAGGATCTGGTGACCATGCGCACGCAACTGCGCAACCAGCTGCACGCTCTGCGCCAGGAGGAGGTGGTGATCGAGGCGGTCGTGGCGACCAAGCAGGCGCTGATCAGCCAGATCGAGGAGCACATCGCGCAGTTGGAAGCGGCCTTAGCGGGGGCGCTGGGGGCGGAGCCAGAGTGGGCGGCGAGTGTGGCGCGCTTGGAGAGCATCAAGGGGATCGGTCGGCAGACGGCCGTGGTGATCGTGGTGCAAACGCAGAACTTCCGGGCGACGCCGAGCGCCGAAGCCGCGGTGCGCTACGCGGGGTTAGCGCCGTTGCCGTACAGCAGTGGCACGAGTGTGTATGGCCCGGCGCGGATTGGGCCGCGGGGGGCGGGGCGGTTGCGGGGGGCGCTGTACATGGCGAGTCTGAGTGCGGTGCGCTCCAATCCGGTGTTGGCGGCCTATTACACGCGGTTGGTGGGCAAGGGGAAGGCGAAAAAGGTGGCGTTATGTGCGGTGGCGCGCAAGCTCTTACACATCGCGTGGGCGGTAGTCACGAAGAAGCAGGTCTGGGACCCGGAGTATGGCCAAGCCCCGGCCGCGGCAGCCGCTAAATTGGTCGCCGTGGGGGCTTGACAAACAACACCCTATCTCCGCGGGCTGACGGGTATCGCTAGGGGGCGGTTGGCGCTGGTCCTCGCACGTTGTCTCCTTGCGGCACCGGCGCTTAGGTTGATCGGCATGGGGCACGGCGTGTCGTGCCGCGGTGGGGAGCGTGGCGGCCCCCGTACGGCACGAGATCCCCAGGCCGGGCTCCCGCCCAGGGCCCGGCACGCCCGGCCCTATACGCATCAAGCTAAGAGGTAGGGACAGCTAGGCGACAACCTGCGGCGACCCGCCCCCGCCGTCCCGTCGGGCTGCCCGGCAGCCCGCGCAGGCGGGCTTCGTCTGCGTAGCCGCGGCTTCAGCCGCTAGGCGTCCCGCCCCAGGACCCTGTCCCACGCCTAGGTTGAGCGGGGTACTATGTTGCAATAATTGCCCCGGTCTGCTACAGTAGGCCTGTGTTTGATCCCTTAAGCCCCGGCGACGATCCGTTCGCCTTCCGCCCGCCGCCGCTGCCGGCGACCTTCGTGGCGCGCCCGGCCGAGTACGCCCGGCTCAAGGGGGCGCTGCTGGCCGCCGACACGACGCGCCCGGTGGCGATCACCACGGCCCTGCCCGGCGCCGGCGGCTTCGGGAAAACGGTGCTCGCCGCGGCACTCTGTGCCGACCCGGCCGTCCGGGAAGCCTTCCCGGATGGGGTGGTCTGGGTGACGCTCGGCGAGCAGCCCGCCATCTCCCCGCTCCTGATCGCCCTCGCGACCCACGTCCTCGGCCCCGGCCCGGGCCCCACCGACCCGAACGCCCTGGCCGCGGCGCTGGCGGCCCACTGGCAGGATCGGCGCGCCCTGCTGGTGCTCGACGACGCCTGGCAGACGGCCGCCTTGCACCTCTTCCTGGCCGCCGGCCAGCCCTGCGCCCGCCTGGTCACCACGCGCAACCTTGCTGTGGTGCCCGACGCCGAGGGCGTGTGCGTGGACGCGATGCCGATCGCCGAAGCCACCGCCCTGCTGGCCCAGCACCTGGGCGCGCCACCGGTGGATCAGGCGCTGCTGGTGCCGCTGGCCCGCCGGCTGGGCGCCTGGCCCTTGCTGCTGGCCCTCGCCGGCGCCGCGCTCCGGGACGGGTTGGAGCACCCGGCGGCCCTGGACCAGGCGCTCGCCGCCCTGGCCGGCGAATTGACGGCGACCGGCGTCGGCACCGTCGACGGTGCCGACGCCACCGCCCGCCGGCAGGCGGTCGCCGGCATCGTGACCCTCAGCCTGAGCCGGCTCGCGGCCGAGGAGCGCGCCCGCTGCCAGGAGTTGGCGATCTTTCCCGCCGCCACAGCCCTGCCGCTGGAGGTGGTCGCCGCTCTCTGGGGGACCCCGCGGCCCGTGGCGGAAGCGACCCTGGCCCGCCTCGCCGATCAGGCGCTGCTCGCCTTCGACCCCCCGACGGGCACGATCCGCCTGCATGACGTGATCCGCGCCGACCTGATCGGCCGGCTGGCCGACCCGGCGGCCGTGCATGGCCGGTTAGTGGACGCCTGGGGCGACCCCTACCAGCTGCCCGGCGCCTACGCCTGGCGCCAGCTCGGCTACCACCTGGCGGGTGCCGGGCGGGCCGCCGCCTGGCGGGCGCTGCGCCTCGACGCGACCTGGCTGGCCGCCAAGCTGGCCGCTACCGACGCTGCCGGCCTGCTGGCCGACTACGCGGACGCCGGCCCCGACCCCGACTTGAGCCTGGTGGGGGGCGCCCTGCGCCTGGCCCTGCCGGCGCTGGCCGCCGATCCGGCGCAGCTCGCCGGGCAGCTGCGCGGCCGGCTACTGGCTAGCGAGCGGCCGGCCATCCAGGCGCTGGTCGCCGCCGTCCGGCCGCCATGGGGCGGGCTCTGGCTGCGGCCTCTCGCGCCCGTCCTGGTCCCGCCCAACCCGACCATCCGGCACACCTTGCTCGGCCACACCGGCGTCGTGACGGCTGTGGCGCTCACGGGAGACGGGACGCGCGCCGTCTCCGCCTCCGAGGATCGCACGCTGCGAGTCTGGGACCTGGCCAGCGGCGCCGCCATCCACATCCTCGCCGGCCACAGAGGGGAGGTGGAGGCCGTCGCGGTGACGGCGGACGGGACGCGCACCGTCTCCGCCTCCCGCGACGGCACGCTACGGGTCTGGGACCTGGCCAGCGGCGCCCTCCTCCAGAACCTCGCCGGCCACACCCATTGGGTGACGGCGGTGGCGCTGACCGGGGATGGGACACACGCCGTCTCCGCCTCCTGGGATCACACACTGCGGGTCTGGGACCTGGGCACCGGTGCCCTCCTCCAGACCCTGCAGGGCCACACCGACGACGTGCTGGCGGTGGCCGTGACGCCGGACGGGGCGCACGCCGTCTCCGGCGCGCGGAACAGCGCGCTACGGATCTGGGATCTCCGCACCGGCGCGGCCCGGCCCACCCATCGCGCCCACACGGGAGCCGTGGGGGCGGTGGCGGTGACGCGGGATGGGCAGCGCGCGGTCTCCGGCGCGTACAACGGCACGCTGCGGGTCTGGGATCTCCACACCGGCGCCGCCCTCTACGCCCTCCGAGGCCACACCGCGGCCGTGAGGGCCATCGCGGTGACGGCGGACGGGGCCCGCGCCGTCACCGCCGCCCGTGACGGCACGCTGTGGGTCTGGGATCTGGGTATCGGCGCCCCTTTGCACACCCTCCGGGGCCACGGCGGGGACGTGACGGCGGTGGCCGTGACGGCCGATGGCGCCCGCGCCGTCTCCGGCGCCACGGATCAGACGGTACGGGTCTGGGACCTGGCCACCGGCGCGCTGCTGCGCACGCTCGCCGGCCACACCAGGGCCGTGACGGCCGTCGTGGTGACGGCGGACGGGGCGTCCGCCGTCTCTGCCGCCTCTGACAGCACGCTGCAGGTCTGGGACCTGGCGGCCGCGCCCCCCCCGGTGCGCCTCGCCGACCATACCGACACCGTGGAGGCCGTCGTGTTCATTCCGGGTACGGGCATCCGCCGCTGGTTGCGCCCCGCCGGCCATACCGACACCGTGGAGGCCGTCGCGATAGCGGCGGACGGGGCGCTCGCCGTCTCCGCCGCCCGCGACCATACGCTGCGGGTCTGGGACCTGGCCAGCGGGGCCACCCTGCATACCCTCCAGGGCCACACCAGCGCCGTGCTGGCGGTGGCCGTGACGCCCGACGGGCAGCGCGCCGTCTCCGGCGCTGATGAGCGTGACCGCACGCTGCGGGTCTGGGATCTGCGCACCGGCGCCGCCCTCCACACCCTGTGGGGCCACACCGGGGACATCACGGCCATCGCGGTGACAGCGGACGGGGCCCGCGCCGTCTCCACCTCCTGGGATCGCACGCTGCGGGTCTGGGATCTGCACACCGGCGCCGCCATCCACACCCTCGCCGGCCACACCGACGCCGTGCGGGCGGTGGCCCTGACGGCAGACGGGGCGCGCGCCGTCTCCGCCTCCGTCGACGGCACGCTACGGGTTTGGGATCTGGGCCCGGGGGCATGCTTGCACACACTGGAAGCCCACACGTGGGCGGTGTTTCCGGTGCAGGTCGCGCTGACGGGGGATGGGACGCGCGCTGTCGAAGCCTCCCGCGACGGCACGCTGCGGGTCTGGGACCTGGGCAGCGGCGCCCTCCTCCAGACCCTCACCGGCCACACCGACGTCGTGGCGGCGGTGGCCGTGACGGGGGACGGGACGTGCGCCGTCTCCGGCTCCCGCGACGGCACGCTGCGGGTCTGGGACCTGGCCAGCGGCACCGCCCGCCACATCCTGGCCGGCCACACCGGCGCCGTGCGGGCGCTAGCCGTGACGACGGACGGGGCGCGGGCGGTCTCCGCGGCCGAGGATCACACGCTGCGGGTCTGGGATCTGCGCACCGGCGCCGCCCTGGCGCGGTTCGACGCGGAGAGCAGCATGCGTTGCGCGGCACTCACCCCAGATGGGCGGTGGCTGGTCGCCGGGGACAACTCCGAGCAGGTCCATTTGTTGACCCTGGAAGAGGCCTAGCGGGGCACCTGCCACCTGCCAATTGCCAACTGCCGCCCGCCAACTGACGACTGACGACTAGTCCCCCTGCCTACTCGGCCGGCAACGTCACCTGGAAGGCCGCGCCGCCGTCGGGGCTGTTTTCTGCGCTGATCGTGCCGCCATGCTCCTCCAGGATCGCCCGGCTGATATAGAGCCCCAGCCCCAGGCCGCCCGTCCGGTTGAGCGGCGTATCGCCCTGGTAGTAGCGCTGGAAGAGCTGGGCGAGCTGCATGGATGTCATGCCCGGGCCGTGGTCGACGATGCGCACGATGCCCTGGCCGGCCGGATGGTCCATCAGGATCTGGACTGTGCCGTTGGGGGGCGAATAGCGCATCGCGTTGGCCAGCAGGTGGGCGAAGACCTGCTCCAGCCGCATCCGGTCGCCCGTCATCCAGCAGTCCGGCGTCCGCGCTATCACGTCGAAGACCAGCCCGGGCCGGCTGGAGGCCCGCAGGCGGTCCAGGGCGCTCTGCACGACCCCCCAGAGGTCCAGCCGCTCCAGGTTCAGGCTCAGCTGCCCGTGTTCGATGCTGGAGATGTCGAGGATGGTCTCCACCAACCGGTGCAGCCGCTGGGCCTGCGACCAGATGATGTTTACCTGTTGGCTGAATTTGGTCTGCTCCCCGGCCACGCTCTTGCGCATCAGCTGGGTATAGCCGAGGATCGCCGTCAGCGGCGTGCGCAGTTCATGCGACACGGACGACAGGAACTCGTCTTTGGCCTGTTGCGCCCGGAGCTCGCGCCCATAGAGCCGCGCGTTCTCCAGCGCGATCGCCGCGTGATCGGCCAGGGCCGTCGCCAGCGTGATATCCTCCGGCAAGAAAGCCAGCGACTGGTTAAAGAGCCAGATCACCAGGGCGCCGATCAGCCGGTCCTGGGCCAGCAGCGGCACCGCCAGGTACGCATGGGCCCCCAGATCGCCCAGGTAGGGATCAGCCCCGTCGAGGGTGACCGGGTGGGCCGCGTCGACGAGCAGCACCTCCCCGCGCAGCGCGGCCCGGCCGATGCCCATGCGGCCCAGCACCGGCGGATGCGCCTCCAGAAACGCCAGCCGCTCCTGGAGCCCGGCGCCGACGGCGTCCGAGTAGGCGGTCAGGTCCAGCACCTCGGCATTTTTGGGCAACAGGTAAATGGCACAGGCCTCGCCCAGCACCTCGGTGGCGGCCCGGGTTAGCGCATGCAGCACCTGGCCCATCTCCAGGCTGGAGTTCAGCAGCCGGCCGGCGGTCGCCAGGAAGTTCGCCCGGCGCACCTGGCGGTCGGCTTCCTGAAAGAGGCGCGCGTTGGTCAACGCGACAGCCACCTGGTTGGCGAAGGTGCTGAGCGCCGCCAGATCCTCCTCGTCGTATTCCCGCACCGTGTCATGGTAGAGCGCCAGGGCCCCGATCGGCTGCCGTTGGTGGATAAAGGGCGTGACCACCATGCTGCGGAACCCTTCCTGGCGGGCACTGGCGCGCAACGGACCCATCGCCGCGTCGTGTTGCGCGTCGGCGACATAGACCGTCTGGCCGGTCTCCCGCGCCCGGCCGCCGGGGCCCTCCGGGTAGAGACGCGCCACCGCGGCCAGGTAGCCGGCCGATAAG
>DATGEF010000191.1:0-4580 GCA_035310405.1 Chloroflexia bacterium
GCAGCGTTTATAGATCGCCACGTCGTCGATCTGAACAAATTCCCTTCGGTGTTTGATTACTTGCGCGAGAGAAATCAACGGCCAGCCCGCGCTCATCGCCCCGCCCCCGCCTGCGGGATCTCTGCCCTGCGATCCGGCGGGGGCGGCATCCCGGCGGCTACCATACCTCGGCGCCGGCCGCCGGCCCGGTGCTGACCACGCATCCCCTGCTCCTCCGTGTGGGCTGTCCCCGCCGCCGCTACCGCGGTTTCCTCGACGCTATTGTATCAT
This sequence comes from Chloroflexia bacterium, assembly GCA_035310405.1. Taxonomy (GTDB): domain Bacteria; phylum Chloroflexota; class Chloroflexia; order QHBQ01; family JAICKM01; genus JAICKM01. The sequence goes on from DATGEF010000191.1 coordinate 271, forward strand.
CCTTGCCCAGTGGGTCCAACCGCCGGACTGTGGGAGCGGGCGCGGCCCTCGCAATACTCGCCTCACGACCGGGCACGGGATGGCGGCCCACCCACGCGGCAACAGCGTCGAGGGCCGCGCCCGCTCCCATCCGCGCGAACTTAAGGACTGGACAGACATCGCGCGCCTTTGGTAAAGTACGGTATCAACTATACACCCTTATTGGAGGGGCGCGATGTCTATGTCTGTTCAGCCTACCATCCCCGCCGCCGCTCCGCCAGTCCGGCCCCTGGCGGCGGCGCTCCTCGATACCCGCTGGGAGCATGAGGTCTTCCCCTTGCTGCCCCCACCTTAGAGCTCCCCGCCGTGTGCCTCGCCGCCGGCGGCGTGGAGCGCGGATGTGTCACGCCCGGCCCGATTGTCCATCAAACTGCCACCAGTATATACCGGCGTTTTCACCCGCCCGCTCTATACTAAAACTTGGTGGAATCGGCCCGGCGCCCGATCCGCCGGGCGGCGACTCGCCTGGCCCACATAGTAGATTCCCTTGAAAGGAAGCGTTGCGATGAGCACAATCTGGCAGCGGTCCACGGCATTCTCTCCACCATGATGACCGACGGTCAACCGCACGCGAGCCTCGTTTGGGTGGATTATGACGGTACGTATCTACTCATCAACACGGCGCTGGGTTGCCAGAAATGCTCGACGCGATATTCCGCTAGGGGCGATTCAGGGTTCGGTGGGCCGGGCCGGGACGACAAATGGAGGCGCTAGATATGGCTGGGCAGCACAGGGAGACGCACCCGCCGGGGCCCATCCCGGAATTTCTCGCCGGCGACATTATCCTCTTCGCCAGCACCAATGATTTCATCAGCAATGCGAGCCGTTGGCTGATGCGCGGTGCAAACGAGTCCCCCACCTACGCGGTGCATACGGGCCAGTTCCTCGACTCCCGGCGGGTGATCGAAATGGATATGCGCGCCCGCGTCGAGACCATTGACGAGGTGTTCAAGCGGCGCTACTGGTACGGTCCCTTCAGAGCGCTGATGCCCCCGGCGGCCTGGGCACAACTGAACCAGGTCGCCGCCCGCCATCACCTGTTCGACTGGAAGCACCTATGGAAACCGCGCGGCTTTGAGGTCTGGCGCTACACGAGCCTGACGGCGGAGCAACGCGGGGCACTCACACGCGAAGCGCTCAAGTACCGCAACGTGAAGTTCGGTATGCTCAAGATGTGGGCGCACCTGTTTGACGACCTGATCGGCAAGCTGCTGCGCCGCGAGGTGTTCTTTCTTCGGCACATAGACCCCGCAGATCGCCACCCGGTCTGCTCCGGCATCACCGCGGCGGTCTATGATAAGGCGTTGGATTACCGCTTCGGCGTGGACCCCGAATGCGCCGATCCCGACCAGATTCACGACTGGGTGCGGTCCCATCCCGACGAATGGGCGCGCGTCTTCCGCTTTGACCCCCATCCCCTGCCGCTTCCCGGATCTGGCAGCCGTCCTGCGCCGCGAGTTGGACATCAAAGGAGATTCCCCATGCAACCCGATACCAACACCATTGAGGGGCGGTTGACCAGCGAACAGGTCTGGCACACGCTTGCCAGAGCTTCGTTCGCCGTCATCAGCTACGTCACGCCAGCGGGCGAACCGCGTTCGAGCGGCGTGGTATACAAAACCCTGGGGCGGCGGCTGTACCTGGCGGTCGCCCCGCATAGCTGGAAGGCCCGGCAGATCCCGACCGGCGGGCAGGTGGCCGTGACGGTGCCGGTGCGCCGGGGCGGACTCCTGGCTCTCGCCCTACCGATCCCGCCCGCCACGGTCAGCTTCCACGCGCGGGCCATAGTGCATCCGTCCGGCGAGATTGACGTGGCCGCGCTATCGAAAGACCTGGCGGCGCTCCTGCCGCCAGAGGGGCGGGCCACAACCTGCGTAATCGAACTGCTTCCCGAAGGAACGTTCCTCACCTATGGGTTGGGGGTCTCGCTCATGGAGATGGCGCACCCAGCCAGAGCGCGGGCACATGTGCCAGTGACTTAACCGGCCTCTCTGCGGCGGCCCCTGCATCTGCCCGGCATTCGTATTGATCGCGCCGCGACCGCCCGATCTTGTCAACCGGGCGGTCGCGGGAGCAACAAGAGACGCGCATTCAGGCCTGGTTAAGCCAACGGGAGGCGCTCCTGGAAGATAACAAATATCGATGGCCCGCGTTCCATAACCTACACACGGGCGCAAGCCCGTGTCCGTAACGCGCAAGCAGCCGTCCGCAATACGATTTGTGCGAGCCGCCGCACTGGCCACAACTACTATGACAGATACACCGCGTGGCTTTCCCCTGACCAGCTCTCGGGTTGAGCAGATATTTCCGACCTTAACCCCGGCCCAGATTCGTCGCATTGCCGCGCACGGGCACCGGCGGGCGCTACAGCGTGGCGAGCTGCTCGGCGAACCAGGCGACAGCGCCGCACCCTTCTTCGTGGTGGTCTCCGGCGAGATCGAGATTATACGCCCCGCCGGGGCGGCGGAGACCCTGGTCACCGTCCATGGCCCCGGCCAGTTCACGGGCGAGGTCAACACGCTCGTGGGCCGCCGGGCTCTCTTTCGCATGCGTGCCGCCCAGCCGGGTGAGGCGATCGCCCTGGATCGCCCCCAGCTGCTGGCTTTGGTGCAGACCGACGCCGAGCTCGGCGAGATCCTGCTGCGGGCTTTCATTCTCCGTAGAATTGAGTTGGTGGCGGCCGGGATGGGCGACGTCGTGCTCGTCGGCTCGACCCATTCCGCCGATACATTGCGCATCAAAGAGTTCCTGATGCGCAACGGCCACCCCTACTCTTACATCGACCTCGAACGGGATCCGGACGTCCAGCACCTGCTGGATAGTTTCCAGATCGCCGCTACGGAAATACCCGTGCTGATCTGCAGCGGTCAACTGGTGCTACGCAACCCGAGCGACCAGCGAGTGGCCGACTGTCTGGGTTTTAACGAGGCCGTGGACCAAACCCACCTGCGTGATCTCATCGTCGTGGGGGCCGGTCCTGCGGGACTGGCGGCCGCCGTCTACGGCGCGTCCGAAGGGCTGGACGTGTTGGTGCTGGAAACGAGCGCGCCCGGGGGCCAGGCCGGGTCAAGCTCCAAGATTGAAAACTATTTGGGGTTTCCCACCGGGATCTCGGGCCAGGAACTCGCCGCGCGGGCCTACACCCAGGCCGAGAAGTTCGGCGCGCAGATCCTGATCGCCAGCGCTACGCAACTCGCCCGCGACCGCCGGCCATACGTCGTCGAAATGGACAACGGGGCGCGCATTCCGGCACGCACGATCGTGATTGCGACGGGCGCCGAGTATCGCCGGCTGCCCTTAGCCAACCTGCCGCGCTTTGAAGGCGTGGGCATCTATTACAGCGCGACCTTTGTCGAAGCGCAGTTGTGTGGCGGAGACGAGGTGATTGTGGTTGGCGGCGGGAACTCGGCCGGCCAGGCCGCCGTGTTTCTGGCGGAGACGGCCCGCCATGTGCATATGCTGATCCGGGCGGACGGTTTGGCCGACACCATGTCGCGCTACCTGATTCGGCGGATCGAGGAAACGCCGACCATCACGTTACGGCCCCACACCGAGATCGTGGCCCTCGCAGGAGGCGAGCACCTCGAATCCGTGGGCTGGCGCAACAATCAAACGGGGCAACTGGAGGAGCACAACATCCGCCATGTGTTCGTCATGACCGGCGTCACCCCCAACACGCATTGGCTGGCGGGCGGCGTCGCGCTCGACGCCCAGGGTTTCATCAAAACCGGTCCCGATCTGGCGCGCGAAGAATTGAGCGCGGCGCACTGGCCCCTGGCCCGGCCGCCGCATCTGCTCGAAACCAGTTTGCCGGGAGTCTTTGCTGTAGGCGACGTGCGGGGCGGCAGCATCAAGCGCGTCGCGTCCGCGGTGGGCGAAGGATCCATCGCCATCTCCTTCGTGCATCGCGTCCTCCAAGAATGAGTTTCGCCCTGCGCTTCAGCCGAGGCCGGTCACCGACAGGGTGCGCGGGTGCTCGACGGTAAAGGCCAGCAGCAGTTCGCGCTTTTCCTGTGGCGGCAGATCGAGCACCCACTGGATAATGTTGAGGCCGCTCTGGTCGGCCGGGCGCGGGGTCGCTTCCTGCAGCTTGACCTTGATTTCCTCGTGCCGCGGCACCGGCAGCTGGTCATAGACCGTGACGTGGGCGGGCCCCGCCAGGTGGTTGGTCAGCGTGATCTTGTAAGCGAAGAGGGTGCGCTTCAGGTTGCCGACCAGGGCCGCCTTGGCCGTGCTGCGCTCGGTCAGGTCGCGCTCGACTTTGATCCGGT
>DATGEF010000192.1:0-2736 GCA_035310405.1 Chloroflexia bacterium
GGAGCACTGGAACGGCAGCGCCTGGTCCGTCGTCGCCAACCCCGGCAGCGGCCCCCTTTATGGCGTGGCGGCGCGGGCGGCCAACGACGTCTGGGCCGTCGGGGACTATTACGCTAGCACCTACCACACGGTGGTGGAGCACTGGAATGGCACGGCCTGGTCCGTGGTCGCCAGCCCCAGCCCCGGCATCTACGTCAACGAACTCCGTGGCGTGGCGGCGCTGGCGGCCAACGACGTCTGGGCCGTCGGCGACGACGGCGACGGCAACACCATCCAGACGCTGGTGGAGCATTGGAACGGCACGGCCTGGTCGGTCGTCGCCAGCCCCGGCAACGGCGCCCTCTATGGCGTGGCGGCCGTGGCGGCCAACGACGTCTGGGCCGTCGGCTACTCCAGTGGTACACTGACGGAGCACTGGAACGGCAGCGCCTGGTCCGTCGTCGCCAGCCCCAACCCCGGCACCGTCCTCAACTACCTCAATGGCGTGGCGGCGCGGGGGGCCAACGACGTCTGGGCCGTCGGCAACGATTACAACGGCAGCATCTACCGGACGGTAGTGGAGCACTGGGACGGCACGGCCTGGTCCGTCGTCGCCAGCCCCAACCTCAGCACGAGCGAAAACCAGCTCCAGGGCGTGGCCGCGCTGGGGGCCAACGACGTCTGGGCGGTGGGCTATTACGACGATACCGTCAGCGTCTACAAGACGCTGATCGAGCATTATACCAACCCCTGCGTTCCGCCGACCGCGACGCCGCCGCCCTGCTCCATCACCTTCAGCGACGTGCATCCCACCGACTACTTCTACACCCCCGTGCAGTACCTTTATTGCCACGGCGTGCTCTCCGGCTACGCCGACGGCACCTTCCGGCCCTACACCAACACGACGCGCGCGCAGATGGTCAAGATCGTCGTGCTGGGTTTCAACAAGCCGTCGCACACACCGGCCAGCGGCTACACCTTCGAGGACGTGCCGCCCACCCAGCCCTTCTTCGGCTACATCGAGACGGCGGCCGCGCTTAACATCGTCAGCGGTTACACCTGCGGGCAGGCGCCCGCCGGTCCCTGCGTGCCGCCGCTCAACCGGCCCTACTTCCTGCCCTACGACAACGTGACAAGAGGCCAGCTCAGCAAGATCGATGTGGTGGCCGCCGGGTGGACCACGCTCAACCCGCCCAACCGCACGTTCGAGGACGTGCTGCCGGGCACAGCCTTCTACTCCTTCGTGGAGACCGCGGCGGCGCGCGGGATCATCTCGGGGTACACCTGCGGCAGCCCGCCGGCGGGACCGTGCGTGCCGCCGGGCAACCGGCCCTACTTCGCGCAGCAAAACGACGCGACCCGCGGCCAGATCGCCAAGATCGTCTACCTGTCGATCCTCAGCGGTCCTTGAAACGCCGCAACCCTGCCGGTTGCCGCCCCCCGAGGCGGATGCTATAATCGCGGGACAGCGCTAGCGCCGCCGCAGAGAAGGGGCCGCCTCGATGATCACCCGCAACCTTGTGCAGCCGAATCGTTACCAGGACTCCGTCACCCTGATGCAGGTCGCCACCCACCTGCGCGCCCTGCCGGGTATCGCCGGCGCCGCGCTGATGATGGGCACCGCGCCCAACAAAGAGATGCTGGCCGAGGCCGATCTGCTGACTCCCGAAGGCCAGGCGGGGGGGCCGAACGATCTGATTATCGCCGTGCGCGGGGATGCGGCGGCTGTCGAGGCGGCGGCGGGCCAGGTCGAGGCGCTGCTCCGCGCGACGCTACCGGCCCCGCAGGGTGGGGAGCCAGCCGCGCCGCATAGTCTCGCCGCCGGGCTGGCCGCCTGGCCGGAGGCCAACCTCGTGCTGATCTCCACGCCGGGCCTGTATGCGGCGGCCGAGGCCCGCAAGGCGTTGCTCCAGGATCGGCATGTGCTGATCTTCAGTGATAACGTACCGATCGCGGAGGAACGCGCGCTCAAGACGCTGGCCGCCGGGCGCGGGCTGTTGCTCATGGGGCCCGATTGCGGCACGGCGATCATCGGCGGGGTGCCGCTCGGCTTCGCCAACGTGGTGCGGCGCGGGGCGATCGGCGTCGTCGGCGCCTCCGGCACCGGGATGCAGGAGGTCACCACGCTGGTCGATCGCTACGGCGGGGGCATCTCGCAGGCGATCGGCACGGGCAGCCACGACCTCGCGGCGGCCATCGGCGGCACGATGACGATCCTGGGGCTGGAGGCGCTGCTGGCCGATCCCGGGACCGCGGTCGTGGTCGTGGTCTCGAAGCCGCCGGCCCCGGATGTGGGCCGCCGGGTCGCCGCAGCCGCCGCAGGGGCGCCGAAGCCGGTGGTCTTCGCCTTCCTCGGGATGGACCCGGCGGCCCTGCAACTCAACCCAGACAACGCGCTGTTAAGCACCGCCCCGACGCTGGACGAGGCGGCCCGGCAGGCCGTGACCCTGGCGGGCCGCCTCGTGCCGGCCGCCGATCCCGCCGCCGGCCCGATCGGCGACCCGGGCCGGCCATTGGCGCCCGGCCAGCGCTATGTGCGTGGCCTGTTCTCCGGGGGCACCTTCTGTTACGAGGCGATGTTGCTGCTCCAGCCGACCCTGGGCGGCATCTATTCCAACACGCCCCTGGCCCCCGCCTGGGCGTTGCCCGACCCGCCGCACAGCTATCAGCACACCTGCCTGGACCTCGGCGCCGACGAGTTCACGGTCGGCCGTCCCCACCCGATGATCGACCTGACCGCCCGCGCCGAGCGGATCG
>DATGEF010000193.1:0-4577 GCA_035310405.1 Chloroflexia bacterium
GGGGCGCGACCCGTTCGCACCTGGGGGTGCTCACTCCTCATTCCCCCATCGCTGGCTTGATCCTGCACTAGGCCGGTTTCTGAAACAACAGCGGGCTTACCCCGTGATCCTAACACAGCGGCGGTCACAAACGTATAGGGCCGCCGGGTGAAAAAGCGGGAAGAAAAGCGGATAGCCTGCTATTACGCACCAACCCGAGATATCCTGACCCCTAACCAGGAGGTAGCGCATCCGGCGGGACGGCACGACGCGACCGCGCGGCCGCCTGCTCAACTAACTTGCCACCTGCTGCGCCAGTCCGGGATCTGCGCTAACCGTTCCAGTTCCGCCTCGGACAGCGCGGTGAGCGTGAGCCGATAGATGGTTTCCTGCCCGGCGGCTTGATGGACGTAGACGGGAACCAGCGGATGCACCTGCACATTCGGCAGCGGGTCTTTCAGCAACTCAAAGGGATGCTGCCGGGCGGCGATCCGCGCCCGGAAGATGGCCTCGGCCTCTTCGCGGCTGGTCGCGATCGCCACAGCGGCCGTCGCGAACAGGTTCGTATCTTCCGGGGCTGGCGATGTATAGACGACGGCCTGGTATAACCAGGGACCTTTAATGGATTCTGGTAGCGCGGTCATGGTGGGAGTCCTCCTGGCCCGCGATTCCACCAAATTCCGGGCCACCGAAGTGGCCCACGGGCCGGCGTTTGGCGCGCGAGGGGGCGGGGCGACCCCGTCGTGCTAACGCGCCACTTGCGCCAGCAGTGCGTCCACCCGCGCCACGTACGGCGGCACCGGCCAGGACTCGTAGAGGGCGCGGGCTTCGTGGAGCAAGGCGCGGGCGGCGGCGTGATCCTCTGGGGCGCCGCGGGCCAGGTGGGCGGCGGCCCAGTTGGTGAGGGTGCGGGCATGGCTCCAGCGGGCCTCTTGCCGGGCCTCGGCGGCGGCCTGGACGGCAAACGCGGCCCAGGCCGCGTCCCAGTGGGCCTGGGCCACGGCCAGGGCCGCCACGGCCGCCGCCAGCTTCTCGTCGCGGTGGGGATCGGCGGCGGCGAGGGCGCGGATTTCGGCCAGCAGGCGCTGGGCGTCGGCCAGGCGGCCCTCGTGCGCGTGGATGAGAATCAGCAGGCCATAAGGCTCGACAGGGTCATAGCCGACCTGCCCGGCCAGGGCGATGGTCTCTTCTACGAGGGGCGCGGCCACCGCCCAGGCGCCCTGCTCGATCAGCAGATCGGCCAGCTCCATATTGGTGTCCGCCACGACCCGGAGATTGCCGATCTCCACGGCCAGGGCCTGCGCGGCACGGAGGCGCTCCTCGGCGGCGGCCCAGGCACCCTGGTCGTGCCAGAGCACGCCTTCCACGAACCAGACTTGCTGCACGCGTTTTTTATTCGCGGGGTCCAAGATCGCCCGCAGGGGCGGGAGATCCGCTTCCACCGCCGCGAAGTCGCCCAGCTGGAGGGAGATATGGCAGGCGTTGGTCCGGCACCCGAACTCCTGGTCGGTCAGGCCGGCGCGCCGGGCCAGGGCCGCGCCCCGCCGCTGGTGCTCGCGCGCGGCGCGGCGGTCTTCGAGGAAGACCCCCAGGTTGTTGTGGGCGCGGACGGCGGTACTGAGCCGGCCGGCCCCTTCCGCCAGGGCCACGGCGCGCTCCATCATGGCGATCCGCTCGGCGAGCGGCTGCCGCGCGCTCACGGCCCAGGTGATCAGGGCTTCGGCCTGGATCTCGGGATCGCCCAGTTGCTCGGCGAGGGTGAACGCCTGGCGGGCCAGCGGGGCGGACTCGGCGGCCAGGCCGTTGTAGACCAGGGCGCGCGCGGTCTCGTGCAGCAGCGCCGCGCGGCCTGCGGTTTCCAGGTCCTCCGGGATGGTCGCCAGGCCCGCGCGGCAGAGCGCCAGGCTGCCGAGCGAGTCGCCGGCAAACCAGGTCACGCGCCCCGCGCGGGCGTAGAGGCGGGCCACGGTGTCGAAGTTGCCCAGGGCGGTGTAGAGGCTGATCGCCTCGCGCCAGGTGGCGATCGCCGGGGCGTGGTGGCCCTGGCGGGCCAGCGCCTCGCCCAGCCCCGCCAGCACGGGCGCCCGGGCACCGCCTTCCGGGCGGAGGGCCAGGGCGGCGCGGTAGTGCTGCGCGGCCTCGTGGTTGGCGTAGGCCGCCAGCGCCTGGTCAGCGGCCAGGATGAAGTACTTGCCGGCCCGCGGCCGGTCGCCGGCCTGGGCAAAATGGTGCGCCAGCAGGGGGGCGATCTCGGCCCGGCGGCCGACGTAGGCATCCTCCAGGATGGCGCCGATGGTGGCGTGCAGGCGGCAGCGATCGGCGCGCAGCAGCGACCAGTAGGCCGCGTCTTGCACCAGGGCGTGCCGGAACAGGTATTCCAGATCGGGTTCGGTCGCCGCCCGGCGGATCAGGCCGGCGATTTCCAGGTGGGACAGCGCGTGGGCAGGGTCGCTCATGCCGGGCGCTCGCTTTCGGCGGCTATGCTGAGCTCAGGTCATGTACTACTGGGCCTAAAGGCCCGCAGCTTGTCCCTGATCCCCATCGCTCACAGTGTCGATGGAGACCGAGACCATTGGCGGCATGACGGCCGCCCTGACCGCCAACGCCCGTTGCCGGATGTTGACCGCCGCGTTATGGTCAGCCGGGGCAGCGAACCCGCACTGAACACAGAGGAACGCACTTTGCGATTTACGGTTGGCTTTGGCACAATAGCCGCAGATCTGACAGGTGCGCGATGTGTTGCGCGGATCGACGGTTTGCACCCGCACGCCGGCCAGGATCGCTTTATAGACGAGGAAGCTTTTGAGTTGATAGAACGCCCAGTTGGCGTGTCGTGCTCGCTGCGGGCGCTTCACCGTTACCCGACTGCGGATGCCCGTTAACTCTTCGAGGGCTAGCCCGCGGCCGGTGTCCTTCGCCGTTTGCACGATCCGCTTGCTGATCACGTGGTTCGTATTGCGTTGAAAGCGCGCCTGTTTGCTGGACAATTGCCGGAGTTTGCGTTTGGCCGCTTTGGTGCCTTTGCGTTGCAGATTGCGCCGCCGATGGGCCAGAATCCGCCGGGTGCGCTCCACGCCGGCACCACTATACACGGTCCCCTCATTGTCGGTGGCCAGGTTGACGATGCCTAAATCGATCCCGAGGAAATCCGCGCCGCTGGCGCAGAGTGGCTCCGGCAGGGTGACCACGAGCAGGAGATACCAGCGGCCGTGCTGATAGACCAGATCGGCCTGACCCCGCACCGCTGTTTGTTGCAGGAGGGTCGCGTGGTAGGCGCAGACGTGCAGGGATACCGGGATACGACCCGCAAGGGTCAGAATGGAGGCCCGCGTCCACGTGGGGGTAAAAGAGATCACGCGTTCGTCATATACAACAGCCCCCTGCGGGCGGAAATGGGGGAGTTTGGTCGGATCGCGCTTGTAGACGTCCGCAACTTTGGCGATGGCACGGATGGTGAGTTGGGCGGAGAGGCCGAATTGGTCCCGCACGGCATAGTAAACCAGTTTTTGGAGAGCGAATTTGTTAGTGGTGCGGGTGCGGTAAGCCTGGGTGGCAATCCAGGTGCAGGCCGCGTTAAAGCGGTGCATGGTGGCCAGGAGCCGATCATGCTGATCCGGGGTAGGATAGAGCGGGAGTTTCAGGGTTTTGAGCATGCGGCCACGCCTCCGTTCCTGTATTTTAGGACTTTAGTTCTACTTTGTCAAGGGCTACGCGAGACTGGCGCGCATTCCTCCGCGTGGGCTAAAGCCCAGCGGCTTCCTGCGGCAGAGTTGTGATCCGCTTGGCCATGCAGATGTCGGGCTTGCCCCAGCCGTTGGCATCGGGCACGACGCCGACGAGGGCATAGCCCAGCTTCTGGTAGAACTCGTAGGGATGCCGCCGGAGATTGCGGATCTGGGCCAGGTGTGCCAGGGGCTGGGGGTAGAGATCGACTCCACCCAGGCTGGTCTGGTTGTTTTCGTCGTCGGTCCCCAGCCGGATGGTCCCGCCGCCGCGCGCCCGCACCCAGGCTTCGAGATCGGCCACCAGGCGGCGGCCGATCCCCTGCCCCTGCCGGGCCGGGCGGACCACGAGCGGGTGCAGTTCCCAGACGTGCCCATCGTAATCGGGGAGGGCGCCGATCCAGCCCAGCACCTGCCCGCGGTCGTCCAGCGCCACGCGGCTGAGCCGATCCGGGCCGAAAGACTCCTGCACCGTGGCCCGCGCCGACTCCAGGTCCGGCCAGGCGTCGGGATGGTGCTCGCGGAAGGCCTCCACCAGCAGCGCCGCGACTTCTTCGATCTGCTGGCTAGCGGCTGGTTCTAAGTCCACGATCTGCATCGCCGCCTTATCCTTTACCAGTCTATTCCGTACCAGCCTATTCCTTCGTGTTTCTTCGTGTCCTTCGTGGATGATTGATTTATGGCGCCCGCTTCCCTCAGTTGCGCAGGTTTTCCAGGATGCCCGCCGCGCCCATGCCGCCGCCGACGCACATCGTGACCAGGCCGTAGCGCGCGCCGCGGCGCTGCATCTCGTGCAGCAGGGTGACCGTCAACTTGGCGCCCGAGCAGCCCAACGGGTGGCCCAGCGCGATCGCGCCGCCGTTCAGGTTCAGCTTG
>DATGEF010000194.1:0-3659 GCA_035310405.1 Chloroflexia bacterium
ACACTGCCGCCATACTGATGCACCAGGTCGGTCAACGGAGCATAGACGCGGTTGAGGATGGCCGAGAGCGCGTCCGCGCCGGGCCGGGGCCCGAGGGTGCCCACCAACATATCGGTCAGCGGCGTGAAGCCGCTGATGTCGGCGAACAACGCCGCGCCCGCCGTCCGGTCGGGCAGCGCCGCGCCGCGTGCCAGCGCCTGGCGCCGATCCATTGGCAGGAAACTTGCGGTGGCATCCATCGCCCGCCAGTATAGCACCGGCTGCGGACGGTCGCAAGCGGACCGCGGTCCCGCGAGGCGCCGACCCCACGCGCCCTGTGTCTAGCGTATTCGCGAACCGCCCCGCGAGCCTGGTGTGCGTCACTCCTGTCCGAGCGGGCGCGTGCCGTGCGCAGCGGCCCCGGCGCCCCAGACCGCGGCCAGCATGAGCGCCGCCGCCAGTAGACCCAGCCCTACTCCCCGGGCCAGCAGCAGATCGTAGAAGGTGACCAGGAAGATGGCGTTCAGCGGGCCCACGAGCACGATGCTAGCGCCCATTAATAGCTCCGTCCGCCCCAGGCGCGCCTTTGCGGGGGCGGCCCACATCTGCGTGTAGCGAGCATACCCATCCATGGACCGCCCCGCGAACACCAGGCCCAGCGCGACGGTGGTGAGTAGGATCCCCCCGCGCAGCAAGGCGGCCAGCCAGAGCGGAGCAAAGTTCAGGTTGTGGATGAGCAGTGCGCCCAACCCCCCCAGGGCCAGGGCGGTCAGCACGCCGTAACCCGCCCCCCCATACGCCAGCAGGGTGAGGCCCAATGCGTTCCCGCCCCGCAGGTGCCGCCACTCCGGGCGGCGCCGGACTTCGAGATGGATTGCCCCCCCGCCCAACAACAGGGGCAGGATGGTCGTGGCCACGACCAGGCCCACAGCCCCGTGCAGGAGGGCGCCCTGGTCGGCGGCGTCGGCCGGCAGCACAAATACCTCCCCCAGGATCAGCCCCGTGCCCAGGGTCAGCCCGCCGAGCAGCAGCAACTCCCGCAGGCGCGCCCCATCCCCGCGCATGAGGGTCACCAGGCCCTGGTAAATGCCCCGATCGAGCTGGGCATAGAGCGAAGGAGGCGCCGACTCCGGGGCGACCACCCCGGCGGCCGCCGTCGCCGGGGGCGCGAGGAACTCCTGGGGCGGGACTCGCTCCGCCTGATAGGCCGCCGCCACCTGGACGAGGTCCACCCAGGTGCGCAAGGGGCGCCCGGCGGCGTCCTCCCCATAGAAGCGGCGCCGCAAGGCCTCCAACTGCTGGACCAGGTGCCCCTCGACGGCTGCCGGGCGCGCGCCTTCGCGCCGCAGTTGCTCCGCCCATAAGGCAGCTAGCGCCGCGAGATAGCCAAACGGCGGCTTGAGCCCCGGCCCATCCGCCGCATACGCTTCGTAGCGACTGATGGTCGTACTGGCCCGGCCGAAGTGCCGGGCGGCCTGGGTCTGATGTCGAAAAACGGCCTGCCGCAATTGGGTCGCCACTACCCAAAGGGCATCTGTGGGCGTCCAGTGCGGTAATTCGGGGTGCTCGTCCATCCTGGTTAAGCCCTCCTTCCGCCAGTACCGGAGCATAGTCCGCGCCCCGCCTGCCTGCGCGCGCTCGTGATGCGTAGCCTGTGCGCACCTGTGCCGCACACCGCGCGAGAATGAAGATGCCCGCCGGTGCGCACCTGCGCGGCGGGTGCGCCGATGAATCAGGCGGGCCGATACGCTCCCGACTCATTATACCCGCTCTGAAAGGAGATGTGTACCGGGCGGGCGGCGGGAACTGCGCAACGATCCGGGACACGAAGACCGACCGCTGGATACCTATAACGGAAAAGGAGCCAACACCATGGACCTGCACATTGATGAATTGACCAACACGCTGAAGAGTGTGCGTTCCGCCGGGCCGCAGGGCGCCCCGCAACGGACCGCCGCCGAGGGGGCGGTCCCGGCCTACTGCCTGTGTGCGAACCGCGCGGGGGCCGCCCCGGCGCCAGAAGACCGGCTGCCCGCGCCGGGGCGAGTGCGCGGGGGCGCGCTGGCTCACTTCGCGGCCCTCGGCCGCTAAGCCGGCGGCCGCGATCGATAGACAGCCCCCATCGGCCCTCGGCACCCGGGATCGCCGGCGGCCGGGGCGCCGAGCCCTAGGCGAGGGCCGGCTGGGCTGCTGCAGCCCAGCCGGCCCTCGCCATAAGGAAACGCCCATGCTCACCAATCCACCGACCCATCCCCTGGCCGACCGCTACTACTCCCTGCCCGCCGATCTCGAGCTGATCCCGCTCGGCGCGGAGGAGTGGCTCTGCGCCTCCCCGACCCGATCCAGCCGCCTGGGGGGCCCGCTGGCCCGCCTGGTCGTCGAGCAGATCCTGCCGCTGCTCCAGTCGGGGTCCTGGGGGCCGGACCTGACGGAGCAACTCCCCGCGGTGGACCCGGCGGCGTTGCACCGCGCCCTGGAAGCCCTGCTCGCCGCTGATCTGCTGCGCTGCACGCCCGCCCCGCCGCCGCCGATCCCCCCGGACCTGGCCCCCTTCCTCGCCTTGCTGGAAGCGCTCCACTTGCCCGCCGCTACCGCTTTGGCGCGTCTGAGCCAGGCCCAGATCACGATCTTCGGGCTGGAGGGTGCCGGCGCCGACCTGGCGATCCTCCTCGCCCGCTGTGGCCTGGGGCACCTGCAGCTGGTCGATCCCTACCCGTGCCAGCCCGGCGATCTGCCGCTCCTGCCCGTCGGCAGCGTGGATCCCCGGGGGCGGCCGCGGCAGGAAGTGGTGGCCCAGGCTCTGCAGGCCCTGCGCCCCCCGTCCCGGCCCCTGGCGCTGACCCTCGGACCGGCGGCCCTCACTCCCCAGAGCGTGGCGGACCTGGTGGTCGGCAGCACCTGTGTGTTCAGTGGGTTCGATCGCGGCTTCGCTGCTGTGCATCACTGGATCAACCGGGCCAGCCTCGCCGCCGGGGTGCCGGCCCTGTACGCCGCCGCCGCCGGCGTCCAGGGTTGGGCCGGCCCCCTCGTCTTGCCCGGCCAGACGGCGTGTTATCTATGCTATTGCATGCGTCGCTGCGCCTGCGCGCCCGACCCGGCCGCCGCCCTGGCCTACGAGGAGCACCTGGACCGACAGCAACAGCCCCCCCTGCTCACCCGCCCCCAGCTGCCCGGGCTGTTGCTCCAGCTCGCCGGGCAGTTGGCCCCCTCCCTATGGCAAGTCATTCTCGGGCTTGACCAGCCGGCCCTGGCGGGGCGGGTGCTGGAGTATCAGGCCCTCACCCTGGCCACGACCGTCCACCGGGTGCTGGCGCAGCCGAATTGCCCGGCCTGTGGCGGGCGCCCGGCCCCCCTCCACTCCGACCTGCCCACGTTGCTGGCGGCGGGCGGCCCGGCGGCCGATCTCCTGGGCCTGACCCCTGACCTGGTCAGTCCCCAGACGGGCCTGATCCGCGCGGTGCGCTGGTATGACAAGGATCCCGCGGAGCCGGCCCTGCCCCATATCTACCAGGTAACACTGGCCAACCACCAGTTCCAGGCCGGAGCGGGTCCGGCGGAGCTGTCCTGCTGGGGCAAGGGGCTGACGAGCGCCGAGGCGCAGGCCAGCGGCCTGGGCGAAGCGCTCGAACGCTACGGTGGGGAGTGGGTCCCGCCGGCGGCGATCATGCCGGCTCGGCGGG
>DATGEF010000195.1:0-2275 GCA_035310405.1 Chloroflexia bacterium
AACTGCTACGCAGCAAGGCCCGCGCGTCGGCCACGTTCTACCGCCAAAGCCGAGATATCTTGCATAAAGCGAGCCGCCAACTGGTCACCTTTGCCCACGCCGAGGGCGTGGCCCATCTGGCGGTCGGGGATGTGCGCGAGATTGCGCACGGTATCGACAAAGGTCGCCAGCACAACCAGCGGATGAGCCAATGGGCGCACGGCCAATTTTTCGGCTATGTCCAGGACAAGGCCCGGCAATACGGGATCGCGACGGAATATATCCCCGAGGACTACAGCACACGCACCTGTAGCGTGTGTAAGCATTGCCACCCCACAGCACCACGGGGGCGGGTCTTTACCTGCTCCGGCTGCGGTGCTAGCGTTTCCCGCGACGGAAACGGAGCCGCGAATATCTGCTCGCGCTATCGCTATGGCGCCTATGGGCATGTTCAGGTTCAAGCGCTCACGTATCTGCGGGCGACCGCAGTAGTGCCCCGGACTAGGGCCCCTGTTGCTGGTTTGCTGCCAGAAGCCACGCCCCGTTAGGGGCGGTGGTCTAGTCACTAGAGAATCCTACGGTCCCGGTGGATCGCCAGGACCGGGCGCGACTCTCGCACCCGGCGCGCCGCGGCGGGGGCGCCACGCGGCCCAGCCTAGCCACCCCGCCGTCCCCGCCAGCCAGACGACGGTGAGGGGCAGGCTCCGGTAGAGGGCCAGCAGCCCCAGGACCCAGCCCACCCCCAGCCAGAGCGCCCTGCGGCGATCGGCCCGCGCGGCGGCGGCCCCGCCGAGGATCCACCCCGGCACCAGGGCCAGGGCCAGGTCGTGCAACTGGAGATGGGGGTTGACGAGCAGGGCCACTACCAGAGTCAAGGCCCAGAGGTCATTCCAGGCCCCCTGGCCCGAGCCGATCGGCCCGGGCGGGGGTGGGGTTCTCCCCCCTCTCCACCATACGAGCCCCCATCCGGCCAGCGTGAGGAGGGTTGCGCCGATGGTAAATTCCAGAGCCGGCAACCCCGGTCCCAGCAGCTGGGTGAACAGGCCGCGCCAGTTTTGCATTGTCGCCGGGTCAATTACAGGGTCGGCCGGGCGGATGGCGGTTTGCACCAGCAGGGTGCCGTAGCGGAGCGGCCAGTCGCCGCCCAGGATCGGCAGGGTGAGGCCCACCGCCAGGGCCAGGGTCCCCAGGTAGGTGGCCAGGGCCCGTCCATAGCGCCCCAGTACCAGGGCCAGCAGGATCACGGGCATCGCCTGCGGCTTGATCGTGGCCAGGGCAAAGCCCACGCCGGCCCAGCCGGGATAGCCGCGGGCCAACGCCGCGCTGCCGCCCGCCCAGCCCAGCAGCACCAGCGCACTATTTTGCCCCAGCAAGAGGCTGGCGGCCAGCGGAAAGAACGCCGCCGCCGCCAGGGTCAGCACCGGGGCCCCCGGCCCGGGCACGGGCCAGCCCCAGTGGAGCGCCGCCAGGCTGGCGATTATCGCCAGCAGGCTAAGGCCGGTCCAGACCCCGAAAATGGCTCCCGCCGACAGCCCCCAGCGCCAGAGGAGGGCACTGATGAGGGCCTCGAAAGGGGGATGGTTGTAATAGAGCAAATAGCGCGGTGTGACGCCGCTTTCGCGCAGGAGCCCCGCCTGGGCCGCGGCCTGCGCCGGCTCATCGTACAGCTGCTGGGGCCGGCCCTGGACCAGGATCGCGGCGCCGGTGAGGACGCTCAGGAAGTCCGTCTTGCGTACATACGGCTCCAGCCCCCCGGCTTTCTGTATCTGCATGGCGGCCAGCAGCCCATAGGCCACGAGTAACCCCAGGCAGAGCCCGCTGCCGAGCCGGAGCACAAAGCCGGCGCGGCGCGGGCGGGCTACCGCGGGCCGCGGGGCCCCAGATGCAGGATGGGTCATCAATGGCGTCTCCAGCGGCTGGGCTTGGGTTCTACGGGCCGTATTCTCGGATTCGGCGCCAACCTCGTCGATTATAGCATGCTTTTATGCGTGGCAGGGTTGCTGCTATAATACGACGAGATCGCCAGCTAGAGATCGCCTGGCAGGAGTGCGCTGTATGACGCCGCGGGACCCGAACAGTAAAATCACCATCCGCCCCGCCCCGGCCGATCCGGGGGGGGCCCCCCCGCGGCGGCCGGCCCCCCGGCGATCGCGCCCGCCCGTTTATCAATATTATCTCCAGGACCACCCGGTCCTGATCCCGGTCGGGACTCTGCTGCTCGGTGGCGTGTGTCTCTACCTGACGATTTTCAGCCATCTGCTCCAGGATCTGATCGTCGGGGCCGGCGGCGCCGGCC
>DATGEF010000196.1:0-9233 GCA_035310405.1 Chloroflexia bacterium
ACCTGTACGGTGCCCAGCGCGTGCAGCGGATAGGCGGTCGGGTCAGCCAGCCGCGCCCGCGTCTGCGCGCTCAGGATGATCCCCGCCTGGTAATCCTTGGTCAGGCTCTCCAGGCGGGCGGCGGTGTTGACGACATCCGAGATCACCGTGGCCTCCAGGCGGGCGGCCTCCCCCACCGTGCCCAACATCAACAGCCCGGTGTGCAGGGCGATCCCGATTGCGATCGGGGGGCTACCCGTGCTGCGCCGCTCGGCATTATAGGCGGCCAGCGCGTGGTGCATGGCCAGCGCCGCGCGCAAGGCACTGTCGGCCGAGCCCGGAAATAAGGCCATGATCGCGTCGCCGATATATTTGTCGATGAAGCCCCCATGGTCGCGGATGACCGGACTGATCCGGCGCAGATAGGCGTTGATGAAGGCGAAGTTCTCGGCCGGCGTCATGTGTTCGGCCAGACTGGTGAAATCGCGGATATCGGCGAAGAGCACCGTCATCTCCAGCTGGACGCCGTCGCCCAGTTGCACGTCGAGCAGGCTCTCCCGCCCGAGCAAACGAAGCAACTCAGTAGGGACAAAGCGCGTCGCCGCCTGGTTGGTTTGCGCCAGCACGGCGTTTTGCGTGGCCAGGTCGGCCGTGGCCGTCTGCAGCGCGCCCACCATGCCGTTGAAGGCACGCGTCAGGAACCCGATCTCATCCTCAAAGCGCACCGGCACCACGACGTCGAGCCGGCCGGCCTGCACCTGGCGGATCCCGGCCTGCAGCGCGGTGAGCGGCGCGACGAGCCCGGTCTGAAAAAACAGCGGCAACAGCCCGAGGATCGCCGCCGTAGTGCCGAGCAGCAGCAGGGCCAGGAACCCGGCCGTGGCCTGGATGGCCTGGCGATAGGCGGTGTACGCGTAGCCCACTTCGTAGGGCACGCCCGCGACCACCAGCGAATAGGTGAGGTAATCCTGCCCGGGCCCCAGCTGGCGGTACCCTCGGCCCGGCCCCGCCGCGCCCCCGGCCGGGGGTGCGGCGAGCCGATCGCGGCTGTAGATCAGGGTCCCGCCCGCCGCGCCGGCCGGAGGCGCGGTGGCAATGTAGGCCACAGTGGGGGGGAGGGCCGCCCACTGCTGCCCGGGGATCAGCAGGCCCACCTGGCGCACTTCGGCGGCCCGCTCCCGGTCGTAAGCGGTGTCGGCCAGGGCCAGGGTCTGGAGATTCCCCAGGCCCAGCACCACGAGGACCGTGACCAGGGTGGCGCCGACCAGCTTCACCCGGAAGCTCGCGGGCTCCGGCGCGCTATTGAGGTAGACCAGGGCAAAGAGCAGCACGACCCCCAGGCCGACCAGTTCGCCCAGGTCCGGCGGCAGCCACTCAGCCGACGCCGTACACAGCGCGGCCCCCAAGGCCACGCCGGCAAAGAGCCGGGCGCCTTGCGCCCCACGCGTGCGGGGCGCGCGCAACTTCTGCCAGGAGGACCGCCCGTCTGCGGCCTCCGCCGCGGCCAGGGTTTGCCGCAGGAGCACGCCGACGCTGAGCAGGTAGAGCAAGTAGGTGAACGGCGGGCGCAGGCTATCCAGGAGCGCCATGAACTGGGGCAGCGGGGCGGGCAGCCCGAGCGGGTCGCGCAGATCGTATTGGCCGGCGGCCGCATTGAACACGGGGGCGCTGAGACCGGCCGGGATCAGATCGCGCAGCACGAACAGCAGGACGCCCGCTAATACGAGCCCGCCGACCCAGCGCGCTTCCCGCGGATACCGCGGCCCGGGGAAGGCGTAGGCGAACTGCACCAGCACCGCCAGCTGGAGCAGGAGCAGGCTGCTCTCCAGGAGGCCGAGATAGGCCCCCCACGGCGCGTAGACCGCGGCGTGCCCGGCCGCGGCGAGCCCCAGAGCGGCCTCCAGGGCGAAGTAGGTACCCAGGTAGCGGCGCGCCGGCGACGCGATCCGCGCAGCCAGCAGATACCCCGCCATCGCCGCCGCGAGCAAGAGATCGGGCAGCGCGCTGATCGCCGGGGCCGAGACGAAGAGCCAATCCATGAGCGAGTCTCCTGGGGTGCGGGCCAGCCCCTAACCGCGCGTGCCGGCCCCTCTACACGATCTCCCGTTCATTATACGGCGGGCGGCGCCGGCCCGGACGTGCCCTACGACGAAGCCGGAGCGCGCCGGGTACGCCGGGCGTAGCTGGGGGACGCGGGGATCAGGAGGCCACGCGGGCGGCCAGGAGGGCGGGGGCAAAGGCGACGGTGCGATTGCGGCCGCGCCGCTTGGCTTCATAGAGCGCCAGGTCGGCCGCCTGCACCAGGTCGTCTTCCGCCAGCGCGCCGGCCGTCAGCCCGGCCACGCCGAGGCTGATGGTGATCGAGATCGTCAGCGGCGCGGGCTCGGCCTCCAACGTGAACGGGGCGGCTGCGATCCGGTGGCGCAGGCCCTCCGCCACGTGGAAGGCCGTGCGCGCCGGCGTCTCCGGCAACAGGATGGCAAACTCCTCGCCGCCGTAGCGCGCCAGCCGGTCGGTCGCCCGCAGCTCACCGCCCAGCGTGGTCGCCATCCAGCGCAGCACGGCATCGCCGGCCGGGTGCCCATATGTATCGTTGACGTCCTTGAAATGGTCAATATCCAGCATAATGAGCGACAGCGGCCGGGCATAGCGCCGGGAGCGGTTGAACTCGCCGCGCAGCAGGCGGTTCAGCTCGCGGCGGTTGGGGATCCCGGTCAGCTCGTCGAGAATCGAGAGCTCCCGCAGGACCGCCTCGACCCGCTTGCGCGCGGCGATCTCCTTTTGCAACGCGGCATTGGCCGCCTGGAGCTCACTCGTCCGTTCCAGGACGCGGTGCTCCAGGTCGGCGTTCAGGGCGCGCACCTCTTCTTCGCTGACCCGCAGGGCCGCCGCCACCCGCTGGCGCGCGGCAATATCGGCTTCCAGCGCGCCGATGGCCGTTTCCAACTGGGCCGTCCGCCGGGCCAGGTCCGCGTTGAGCTGCCGGATCTGGGCGGTCTGGCGGTAGAGGTCGACAAAGACCCGGACCTTGGTGCGCAAAATCGCAGGCACGAGCGGCTTGATCATATAATCGACGGCGCCGGCCAGGTAGCCCTGCGCCACGGAGACCTCGCCGATGTCCACAGCGGTCAGGAAAATGATCGGCGTGTTGCGCGACTGCGGCCGCGACTTGATCAGGTCAGCCGTCTTAAAGCCATCGAGGCCTGGCATACAGACGTCGAGCAGGATCACGGCAAACTCCTGTTGCAACAAGCAGCGCAACGCGTCCTCGCCCGAGCTGGCCCGCACCAGGGTCGCGTCCAGGTCGCTCAGGATCGCGTCCAGGGCCAGCAAGTTCTCGGGTTTGTCATCCACGATCAGGATGTTGACTTGCGTATCCGATCCCATCAGCCTCCTCGCGGCCCGCGGGCCGGCGTGTCCCGTCCCCTTGGCGGCGCGCCCCAGCCGGCACCGCTATAGCAATAAATGTACCCGCTGAGTCTGACCGCTCCCCGCCGGGGGCGCCCGCCGTTGACAGACCCGCTCCGCCGGTGTATGATCAGGGGGCAAGCATCACGCTGCAGCGTCCCCTGGCGCCCCTGCCCGTTGGCCCGGCAACCGGGCGCCCCCTGCGGGGGAGCTGCGGCCCGTGACCGGGAGCCCTGTCTATGCACCTTTTCGGCAAGCGGCCGGTGCGCCCCCCCACCCCGGTGCCGCCCCCGCCGTCGGCGGCCGGCCTAGTCGCCGCCAGCCAGGAGCTGCTCGCGGCCGGCCGGCCGGACGAGGCCCTGGCCCAGGTGGATGCGGCGCTCGCCCTGGACAGCCAGTGGGCGCCGGCCTGGGCGCAGAAAGCCGCCAGCCTGGTGGCCGTCGGCCGCTGGGAGGAAGCGCTGGGCGCCTACAGCCGGGCGCTCGCGCAGGACCCCACCGCACAAACCTGGTATCAGCAGGCGCTGATCCTGGACGCCCTGGGTCGCCTGCCGGAGGCCCTAGCGGCCTACGATCAGGCCCTGGCCCGCGACGCCGGCCACGCGGACGCCTGGTACAGTAAGGGCGCCTTGCTCGCCGGCTACGGCCGCCCCGATGAGGCGCAGCGCGCCCTGGAGCGGGCGCGCCGGCTCGGGCACCCCCTGGCGGCGGCGCTCCTGGCGCAGATGGGCGACCAGTTGCTGGCGGCCGCCGCGGCGCGGCTGGCGGCGCAGCCCCAGGACCCCGCCGCCTGGCTGAGCCAGGGGCACGCGCTGGGCACGCTGGGCCGCCATGCCGCGGCCCTCGCCGTCTACGACCAGGCCCTGGTCCTCGACCCGGCGCTGGGCGCGGCCTGGTGTGGTAAAGGGCGCACCCTGGCCGCGCTGGGCCGGCCCGCCGAGGCGCGGGCGGCCTACGAGCAGGCGCTGGCCAGCGACCCGGCCTGTGCCGACGCCTGGATCAGCCGCGGCACCGCGCTCGCCGCCCGGCAAGAGTGGCCGGCCGCCCTGGCCGCCTATGACGCGGCCCTGGCCCGCGACTCGACCCTGGCCGCCGCCTGGCTGGGCCGCGGTCAGGCCCTCGCCGCGCTGGACCGGCGCGCCGAAGCCGAGGCCGCCCTGGCACGCGGCCTGGTGTTGGACCCCCACGCGGCGGCCGGTTGGGTGGAACGCGGCCGCAACCTGGCCGCCCAGGACGCGCACGAGCCGGCTCTGGCCGCCTACAAAGAGGCCCTCCAGCTCGACCCGGCCCCGGCCGCGGTCTGGTGCGCCAAAGGCCAGTGCCTCGCCGCGCTGGGCCGGCCCAGTGAGGCGCTGGCGGCCTACGACCAGGCGCTGCACCGCGACCCGGATTGCGCCACCGCCTGGTACCAGAAGGGCGCCGTCCTCGCCGCCGAGCAGCGCCGCGCCGAAGCCCTGCTCTGCTTCGAGCGCGCCCAGGCGGCCGGGCACCCGCAGGCCGCGCCGATCATCGCCACCCTCCGCCGCCTCTTGTCTGGCTGACGCCGCGGGGAGTACGCGCAGGTTAAAATGCCAGCGGCAACTGTTCCACGCCGCGCAAGAACACCCCACGCTGCCAGCGCAACTGGGTCGGGGCCGTGGCGAGCCGCAGCGCGGGCATCTGCTGGATCACCGTACGCAGGGCGATCTGGGTTTCGAGGCGGGCCAGCGGCGCGCCCACGCAATAATGCGCGCCCTGCCCGAAAGCCAGGTGGCGGTTGGGCGTGCGCCGGATGTCAATGCGGTCCGGGTCGGCAAACTGGCGCTCGTCGCGGTTGGCCGACGCCAGCACCCCCAGTACCAGGTCGCCCCGCCGGATCGGCACGCCGCCGAGTTCCCGATCCTCGCGGGCGTAGCGCTCGGTGGCGATTTCCACCGGGCTGCAATAGCGCAGCAGTTCCTCGACCGCTCCCGGCAACAGGGCCGGGTCGGCCCGCAACTCTTCCAGCACCGCGGGATTCTGCAACAGGGTCAATATGCCGCTGCCGATCGCGTTGACGGTGGTTTCGTGCCCGGCGATCAGCAGGATGATCACCATTGCCAGCAACTCGTCGGCGCTCAGGGTGTCGCCCCCGTCCTCGGCCTGCACCAGCGCACTCAACAGGTCGTCGCCGGGCTGGGCGCGCCGCGCGGCTACCTGGCCCCGCACATAGCGCACCAACTGCCAGGCGGCCGGCAGCGCCCGGAGCATATCGGGGCCCCGGTTGGTGGCGGTGACGATGCGCGCCGACCAGGCATGGAAGCGATGGCGGTCCGCGGCCGGGATGCCGAGCAGTTCGGCGATGATCGTGGTCGGGATCGGCAGCGCATACTGGTGGATCAATTCGATCCGCCCCGCGCGGCGCACCCGGGCGAGCAGGTCGTCGCAGAGTTGCTCGATGCGCCCCTGCAACCCGGCGACGCGGGCCGGGGTGAACGCCTTATGCACCAGGGCGCGCAGGCGGGTGTGGGCGGGCGCGTCGAGGTCGAGCATGTTTTCGGCGAGCGGCTTCAGCATGGCCGGGACCCAGGGCGCTGTGGCCGGCGGGCCGTTCGCGGTGCTGAGATTGCGCCGATCCTTCACGAAGCGCGCATCTTTCAGAAGCGCGCTCACGTCGTCGTAGCGGGTGACCAGCCAGGCCGGCTGGCGACCGGGCAGGGTCGCGCGGTAGACCGGGGCTTCGGCGCGCAGCCGGGCATAAAACGGGTGCGGGTCGGCCTTAAACTGCGGGCTGGCCAGGTTCGGCGATAGGATCGCGGCCATCGAATGCTCCTTCCCCCTGCGGCGGGGCTAGTCCCTGGATAAACAAATCGGCCAGCGCCGCCGGGATCGCGTCCGTGTGCGCCGGTAAATACGGGTCGCCGAGCAGTTGCAGCAGCAGCAGCCCCAGCACCGTGCCGGCCATGATGCGCGCCAGCAGCGCCGTATCCACCGGGCGGATCTGCCCGGCGGCCACTAAATGCGCCATGTACGCCTCGCCCACCGCCATCGCCGGGGCCAGGCCCTGCGCCAGGTAGCGTTCACGGATCGTGGCATCGGCCAGCAACTCCGGCAACACCGCCCGAAACGCAGCGCTATCGGCTTGCAACGCGCTCAGGCGTTGGGCGAGATACAGGCGCAGAAACGCGTCCCAGCGCATCCCGTGCGCCGCGGCAAAATCGGTGGGGCGCTCCTCCACCGCCGACAGCCGGTTGAGCAGGCCGAGCAGCACGTCCGTCTTATTGCCGAAATAGTTGTAGATCGTGCCGTCGGCCACGCCCGCCGCCTGGGCCACATCCCGGATCGTGGCCCGGTGAAAGCCTTTCGCGGCAAACACGCGGGTGGCGGCATCCAGAATCTGCGCCCGCCGCGCCGCCGTGAGTTGCGCCTGGATCGGGTCTGCCCTTGCGGCCATGAGTGCCTCTTTCCCTGAATTTGCATTCAATTGAATGAATATTCATTCAACAAGGGGATTATAGCACGAATTTCTGACTGAGTCAAGACCCTGTATGTGAATGAGCCGTCGCCAGCGCACCAGGATCAGTGATCCCCGGCCCGTGGCGGCTGTGCTATAATGGGGGCGCACCCCGTTGTCTCCTCACCGAATCAGGAGGTTCCTCCATGCTGGCCCTCGCCGCGCGCAACCTGTATACGCGCCCGCTGCGCACGCTGCTCACCGCCGTGGCGATTGCCCTCGGCGTGGGCATGATCTTCGCGATGCGGATCGTCGGCGTGGCCGCGGAGCAGGCCGCGGCCGAGGCGCGGGCCAGCCAGGTGGCCGGGGCCGATCTCGCCGTCGCCAGCGCGTTCCAGGCCCACCTCGATCCCCCGCTGGTCCGGGCGCTCCTCGCCCGCCCGGAGGTGGAGGCCGTCGGGCCGACGTATCGCCGCCTGGAGGGGGCCCCCGATCCGAACGTCGATCTCGACTCGTTCGGCCTCAACTACGCGCTCAAGGGCACGGGCCTGGCGCTGCTGGGCGTGGACCCGGCGCAGACCCTCACGCCCTACAAGCTGGCGGGCGGGGCGTTCTTTTCCGGCCCCACGGCTCATGAAGTGCTGCTGCCCGCGCTCTGGGCGGCGCAACATGGCCTCGGCATCGGCTCGACGCTCGACCTGACCACCGGCTCGCGCACCCAGGCCTACACCGTGGCGGGCCTGCTGGAGACGAGCGGGGTCACGGCGCTGGCGGGCCGGCCCCTCGCCTGGCTGCCGCTGGCGACGCTGCAAGCCGCGTTCGGCACGCCCGGCGCGCTCACCGAAGTGTTGGTGCGCCTCAAGCCGGGCACCGGCCGCGAACAGGCGCGCGACCAGATCCAGGCGGGATTGGGCCGGAGCTACATCGTCACCAGCGCCTCGGGCGCGGCGGGCCAGGCCCGCCCCTTGATCGCCTCGCTCACGGACTCGGCGCTGCCGCTGGCGAGTCTCACCATGCTGGCGGGCGGGGCCTTCCTGGTCTACAACGCCTTCGCCATCACGCTGGCCGAGCGACGGCGCGAGATCGGCCAGTTGCGCACCCTCGGCATGACCCGCCGCCAGGTGCTCCGCCAGACGCTGCTCGAAGCCGGCGTGCTGGCCGCGCTCGGCTCGGCCCTCGGCCTGGGGCTGGGCCTGCTGCTCGGCCCCGGCCTGATCGCGCTGATCGTGGGCCTGGTGCAGGGCCACCCGCTCCCCACCCTGCGCGTGCCACTCGACGGTGCGCTGCTGGCCGTGGGCACGGGTCTGCTGATGACGCTCGGCGTGACCTACAACCTGGCCCGCCGCGCCGGCCAGCTCAGCCCGCTCGATGCCCTGCGCGGCGATGCCGAAGCAGAGGCCGGCCAGAATCTCTATATCCGCTGGGGGCCGCGCGCCGCCCTGGGGGTGTTCGTGCTTTTTCTGGCCCTCTACTTCTACACAGTCCAGCGGATCGACCACCTGGACGGGATCGCATTCACGCTGGTCCTCCTCACCCCGTTTCTGCTGGTGCTGGTCACGCTGCTGGCGCTGCCGCTGGGGGTGCGGGGGGTGCTGGCCCTAGCGGTTCGCCTCGCCCCGCGGGCCGGCGTGACGGCGACGCTGGCCGCACGCAACCTGGCCCGCGCCCCGCTGCGGGCCATCCTCACGGCGGCCACGCTCGCCATCGGCTTGATGCTGATCGTCGGCCTGAGCGGGATCACCCGGGCGGCCACGACCTCCTCGCGGCAGGTCGTCAGCGGCCTGATCCGCGGGGACTGGCTGCTGCTCCGGCCTGAATTTGCCAGCGGCTCCCTGGAGGACATCGCCGCGGGGCATAGCCTCCCGCCCCTCGCCCCCGCCTTCCAGGCGGACCTCGATCAACTGGCGACCGAAGCCGAGGTCATTCGCCTGGGCAACGTCCACCTGAGCGAGACGACGTTGATCCCGGGGGTGGATAACGCGTTTGCGCTCGACCTGGCGCTGCTGCACGATAACCCCGGCTTCATCCTCAGCGAGGGCACCTGGGCCGCCGCTGACCACTACGTCGCCGCCGGCCCGGCCCTGATCCTGCCGGATGTCATTGCGCGCCAACTGAACGTCCATCCGGGATCCCAGATTACGCTGAGTACGCTCGCCGGCCCGGTGCCTTTCACCGTGGCCCTGGTCGGGGGCCCGCTGCCGATCGTGCCCATGGAAACCGGCATCCGCTATTTCGGCGCCCACCCGGCGATGTTCTTCGTCAGCGCCCGGTCCGGCCAGGACAAAACCGCGCTCGAACGGCGCGTCAAGACCTTCGCCAAGCAGCACAGCCTGATCTTCGCGCCCGACCCGCAGGGCAGCACGGGCGCGATCTTCGACGCGCTCTTCGGCGTGATCCTGGGGCTGTTTGCCGGGTTGACCGCCTTGTCGGGCGT
>DATGEF010000197.1:0-5803 GCA_035310405.1 Chloroflexia bacterium
CGGGCGCGACTATGCCGAGGCGCCGGACATCACGGCGCGCATCTGCGGCATCTGCCCGGTGGCCTACCAGATGAGCGCCGTCCACGCGATGGAGGACGCCTTCGGGGTCACGGTGGGCGGCCAACTGCGGGCGCTGCGCCGCCTGCTCTACTGCGGCGAGTGGATCGAGAGCCACACCCTGCACGTCTATATGCTGCACGCCCCCGACTTCCTGGGCTACCAGGACGCGATTGGCCTGGCGAAGGACCACCCGGCCGTGGTGCAGCGCGGCTTGCAGTTGAAGAAGGCGGGCAACACGATCGTCAGCCTGCTGGGCGGGCGCGAGATCCACCCGATCAATGTGCGGGTGGGCGGGTTCTACCGGGTGCCGACGCGCCGTGAGTTGGAACCGCTGGCCGAGCGGCTGCGCTGGGCCCGCGAGGCCGCGCGGGAGACGGTGCGCTTCGTCGCCACCCTGCCCTTCCCGGCCTTTGAGCAGGAGTACGAGTTCGTGGCCCTGCGCCACCCCGCCGAGTACCCGTTCAACGAGGGGCGGATCGTCTCCAACCGGGGGCTGGACATCGCCGTGCGCGAGTACGATGATCACTTCCAGGAGATCCACCTGGCGCACTCCAACGCTCTGCACTCGGTGCTGAAGGAGCGCGGCGCCTACTTCACCGGGCCGCTGGCGCGCTACAACCTGAATTTCGACAAGCTCTCGCCGCTGGCGCAGGAAGCGGCGCGCGAGGCCGGGCTGGGTCCCACCTGCGGCAACCCGTTCCAGAGCATCATCGTGCGCGCCGTGGAGATCCTGTATGCCTGCGACGAGGCCCTGCGGATCGTCGCCCAATACGAGCCGCCCGATGCTCCGTCCGTGCCCATCGAACCGCACGCCGGGACCGGCTACGGCTGCACGGAGGCACCGCGCGGCATTCTGTACCACCGCTACGAGGTAGACGCCGAGGGCTTGATCCGCAGCGCCCAGATCATCCCGCCGACTTCGCAGAACCAGAAGACCATCGAGGCCGACCTGGGCCGTTTCGTGGCCCAATACCTGGACCTGCCCACCGCCGACCTACAATGGCGTTGCGAACAGGCGGTACGTAACTACGACCCCTGTATCTCCTGCGCCACCCACTTCCTGCGGTTGACACTGGACCGCGTGGAATTTTGAGTTTTGAGTTTTGAGTTTTGAATTACGAGAAGAGAGACGAGTTGTGATAATCAATGTGGCGCCAACTGCACAATTCTCCGCGATGCCGCACTCGTCTGTTGCTGCGGATAGCGAAGATCAACAATTCAAAATTCAAAATTCAAAACTCAAAACTGCCGCCGCACTCGTGATCGGCGTGGGCACCCCCGACAGAGGGGATGATGCTGTGGGGCGGGAGATCGCCCGGCGGGTGCGGACCGCGGCTCCGGGTGGCGTGCGGGTGGTCGAGGCCAGCGGCGAGGGTACGGCGCTCATGGATGCCTGGCGGGGCGTCGAGACGGTGATCCTCTGCGACGCCGCCCAGTCGGGCGCGCCCGCGGGCACGGTCCACCGGCTGGAGGCGCACGTCCAGCCGGTGCCCGACCGGCTCTTCCGCTACTCGACTCATGCTTTCGGCGTGGCCCAGGCGATTGAGTTGGCGCGCGTGCTGGGCGAGTTGCCGTCGCGCGTGATCGTCTATGGCGTCGAGGGCGCCGGCTTCGCGGCGGGCGCCGGGCTGTCGCCTGCGGTGGCCCAGGCCGTCGAGGGCGTCGTGGATGCCGTGCTCGGCGAGTTGGCCGCCCTGCCGGCGCTACTCAGCACTCAGTACTCGTTAGCGGGGCCGGGTGCCCCAGGAGGAGACCCCCATGCATGAGACCGCGATGGTGAACGCGCTGATTGGCGAAACGGACCTGCGCACGGCGGGCTTCCAGCCGGTCTGGCACCGGCGCATCCCGCCGAACGACGGCGGCCTGGCGCTGGGCCAGTTCATCGGCGCGTTACGATCAGAGGAGGAATGCCATGTGCCTGGCCGTGCCCGGTAAAATCATCAGCATCCAGGAGGCCGACTCGCTAACCCGCAACGGGCGGGTCAATTTCGGCGGCATCGTCAAGGAAGTGAACCTGGCCTATGTGCCCGACGCCCGGCTCGGCGATTATGTGATCGTCTATGTCGGCTTCGCCATCAGCCGACTCGACGAGCAGGAAGCGCAGCGCGTGTTCGAGTGCCTGGCGCAGATCGGCGACCTGGCCGATCTGACGGAGGCCCCGGCATGAAGTACATCGAGGTACTGTTCGCCAATCGCCAATCGTCACTCGTTACTCGTTACTGACAGCGCGCCCCAGGAGCGCGCCCCCATGTGCCCGTGAACAAAGATGCCCCGCTGGCGGAATTCGAAAAGATCGCGGCGGCGTTTCCGGTCTTCCGCCTTGCGCCGCCTGCGGCTGGACGGCCGCGGGCGGCGGCGGGGTACTGACAAACACACGCGGCGCCGCGGCTCGGCGTTGAGCCGCGGCGCCGCACCAGATAGGGACAAGGAGGTTCACTTTGCTACCGAACGCACCACAGACGATGGGGCAACAGTTGGGGCGCCGCTCCTGGGCGGAGCCGTGGAAGATCAAGATGGTCGAGCCGTTGAGCCTGACCACGCCGGAGCAGCGCCTGGAGGCGCTGGCCGAGGCCGGCTACAACACCTTTCTGCTGCGCTCTGACGACGTGTATATTGACCTGCTGACCGACAGCGGCACCAGTGCGATGAGCGACCGGCAGTGGGCCGGCCTGATGCTGGGCGACGAAGCCTACGCCGGCAGCCGCAACTTCTATCACCTGGAAGCCGCCGTGCAGCAGTACTACGGCTACCGCTATGTGGTACCCACGCACCAGGGCCGCGGCGCCGAGCACCTGATCAGCCAGGCGGTGATCCAGCCCGGCCAGTACGTGCCCGGCAATATGTATTTCACCACCACGCGCCTGCACCAGGAGCTGGCCGGCGGCATCTTCCAGGACGTGATCATAGACGAGGCGCACGACCCGGCCAGCCGCCATCCCTTCAAGGGCAACGTGGACCTCGACAAGCTGGAGTCGCTGATCCGCCGCGTCGGCGCCGAGAAGATCGCCTACGTCAGCCTGGCGGGCACGGTGAACATGGCCGGCGGCCAGCCGGTGAGCATGGCGAACGTGCATGCCCTGCGCGCCCTTTGCGACCGCCACGGCATCGCCCTCTACCTCGACGCGACGCGCATGGTCGAGAACGCCTTCTTCATCCAGGAGCGCGAGGAAGGCTACGGCGACCGGCCCATCGCCACTATCCTGAAGGAGTTCTGCAGCTACACCGACGGTGCCTGGATGAGCGCCAAGAAAGACAGCCTGGTGAACATCGGCGGCTGGCTGGCCGTGAACGCCCAGCCCCTCTACGAGACGGTGAGCAACCTGGGCGTAATCTACGAAGGGCTGCACACCTACGGCGGCCTGGCCGGGCGCGACATGGAAGCCATCGCCCTCGGCATCGCCGAGTCGGTGCAGGATGACCAGATCCGGGCGCGCATCGGCCAGGTGTACTACCTGGGCGCGCTGATGACGGCCTGGGAGATCCCCATCGTGCAGCCGGTGGGCGGGCACGCTATCTTCCTGGACGCCAAACGCTTCTACCCGCACATCCCGCAGGACCAGTTCCCGGCGCAGACGCTGGCCGCCGCGCTCTACCTCGACTCCGGTATCCGGGCGATGGAGCGCGGCATCGTCAGCGCCGGCCGCGACGCCAAGACGGGCGACCACCACTACCCCGCTCTGGAGTTGACCCGCCTGACCATCCCGCGCCGGGTCTACACCCAGGCGCATATGGACCTGGTGGCCGAGTCGGTCAAGACGGTCTACGACGCCCGCGCGCAGCAATGCGGCCTGCGCCTGGTCTACGAGCCGAAATACCTGCGCTTCTTCCAGGCGCGCTTCGCCCCGCTGTAGACGCCTGGAAGAAGCGCAGGAAAGGATGGTGGACCATGCAAACCAAGATCCTCGTACCCCTCGACGGCTCGGCGCGCGCTGAGGCCATTTTGCCCGCGGCGGCCACCCTGGCCCGCGAAATCGGCAGCAGCCTCGTGCTGCTCCGGGTGGCGCCGGAATTCGCCGGGGCGGCGGCCTATCTGCACGCCTGGGCCGCCGAACTGGAAACCCGCGGCCTGCTCGTGACCACCCAGGTGCTGGGCGGCGCGCCGGCCCCCGCCATCATAGAATATGCCCGGCATGCGCCGGGCATCGGCCTCATCGCTATGGCGACGCATGGCCGCCGGGGACTGGATCGCTGGGTTGGCGGCAGCGTGGCCGAGGCGGTGTTGCAGCGCGCCGGGCGGCCCCTGTTGCTGGTGCGCGCGGGGGACAGGGCGCCGCAGGACGCGCCCCAACTGATCCTGCACACCATCCTGGTGCCGCTGGATGGCTCGACCTTCGCCGCGCAGGCGCTGGACGAGGCCCGGCATCTGGCCCGTGCCACGGCCGCCACGCTGCTGCTAGTCTCGGTGATGCCGGCGCCCGAACACCTCTCGCTGGCCGAGGCCGGGATCACACCGTTTTGGGTTATGGAAGCGCGCCAGGAGGCTGCCCGGAGGATGCGCCAGGAGCTGGGCGTCACGGCCCGCCGCCTGCTGGACGAGGGGCTGCCCGTGCGCGTGCGGTTGATGCATGGCGACCCGGCGGCGGAGATCCTGCACGCCGCCACCGAGGAGCACACCGATCTGGTGCTGATGGCAACGCACGGGCGCAACGGGCTGCAACGCCTCTGGCCGGGCAGTGTGGCCCTCCAGGTGGTGCAGGCCGCCACCCGGCCGGTGCTGCTCGTGCCGGTCGCCTGGCGCTGGGACGTGCCGGCCGAAACATCCACGCGGATCGAGGCCCGCGTGTGACGGTCGAGGGAGAGCACGCCTATTCGGCCCATGCGTTCAGCGTGGCCGCGGCGGGCGGCCCGGGGTCTAGCGATCCCCGGATGGCTGGCGGGGGCCGCGCGCCCGCAACGCGTTGAGGATCACGGCCACGTCAATCACTTCCTGGCAGAGCGCCCCGACCGGCGCGGGGATGACGCCGAAGCTGGCGATGATCATCAGCCCCAGGCTGAGGCCGAGGCCCACGAGGATGCTTTGCCGGGCGATACGCAGCGTTGCTTGCCCCACCGCCACCGCCGTGCCCACCTGGCGCACGTCGTCGGCCAGCAGGACGATGTCGGCGGCCTCGGCCGAGATGCCGCTGCCCTGCGCGCCCAGCGCAATCCCCACCGTCGCCAGGGCCAGGGCCGGCGCGTCGTTGATGCCGTCGCCGACCATGACCACAGAATCATAGGTCGCTTTCAGCCGCTGGATAATCGCCACCTTATCCTCCGGCAGCAGGTCGGCCACCACCTCGTCAATGCCGGCGGCGGCGGCGATCGCCACCGCGTTTTCCCGGCGGTCGCCGGTCAGCATCACCAGGTGCTGCACGCCGAGCGCGCGCAGGTGATCCATCAGGGCGCGCACGCCGGGGCGCAACTGGTCGCCGAACAGGATCATGCCCGCCGGCACGGCGTCAATGGCGACAAAAGTGGCGAGGGCGGCCGGGGTGGCGAGGGCGGCGGGCAGGAGAGCCGCCGCCTGGGCATCCAGGCGCTCCCGTAAAAAGCGCGGTGAGCCGACCAGCACATGCCGCCCGTCCACCGTCCCCTCGACCCCGCGCCCGGCCACTTCGCGCACCGCTGCGGGGAGGGTCAGGGTCGCCCCCTGGGCTTGGGCCGCCTGCACCAGCGTGCGCGCCAGCAGGTGGGACGAATGTTGTTCCAGGCTGGCAGCCTGGCGCAGCACCTCTGCGGGGGCCAGACCGTCGAACGCCACGAC
>DATGEF010000198.1:0-4556 GCA_035310405.1 Chloroflexia bacterium
GCATGGCTGTTGCAAAGTCAGGACGGCGCTTAGGCGGCCGGCGCTAATCCGCCCCGCACCAGCGTCAACCGCGGGGCCGCCGCTGCCTCCGCCCCGGCGTCGGTCGCGGCCGTGCGCGACTGCCCGCAGTTGTGGTAATGCATTGCTTTGTCGAAGCGGTAGCCAAATCCGCGCTGCGCGTCCGCTAAGTTCGCCTCCCCCACCTGCGCCGCCAGCCCGATCACCGCATTGTTTAGACTCGCCAGTACATGCGCCGCGTGCCCCGTGCGCACCTGCCCCCGATCCTCGTGCAAGCTCACGTCCCGCTTCTGGTGCAACCCCCCCTCGATGCCCCAATGCGCCAGCGTCACCGCTAACAATCGCGCCGGCGACGCCTCCCGCACC
Source organism: Chloroflexia bacterium (assembly GCA_035310405.1). Classification (GTDB taxonomy): domain Bacteria; phylum Chloroflexota; class Chloroflexia; order QHBQ01; family JAICKM01; genus JAICKM01. The sequence goes on from DATGEF010000198.1 coordinate 385, forward strand.
GTCAAGCTCGTCACCCCATACTGGGTGCTCGTCGTTTGTTTGCCGTTGCTATAGGTGATGTGCGTCTGGATCTGGAACACTTGTTCCAAGCCGGGCCAGTCATTGTAGCCCTTCAACGCCCGGCTGGCGATCAGTTCGCGTTCTTCCAGCCGGCCATGCCCCTTGGTCACGCGCCGCGCCCGCCGCCAATCAAAGTCTGCTTCGCGCTCCCCGGCCTGTAGTGGAGCGAATAACCAGGCAATCTCGTCACGTAAACCGGCTTGATTGCCCTTCACCTTCCAGAGATAGTCCCCCCCGGCGGCCACAATCTGCGCACTCAAGGCGCGCTGGGCGAAGAGGGCATCGCCGGTGACGACCAGACCATGCAAATCGAGCAGCGCCAGCAGCGTCGGCACAGCTGCCAGTTCATTGCGCTTCTTTTGCACCTCAACCTGAGCCAAGACAAAGCCGCATTCCGGCAGAAACGCAGCGACTAAATGCACGCCCAGCGTGGAGCCGCTGGGGATGGTGCCGCGCAAGGTTTTGCCATCGATACTGAGCACGATATCGCCGGGGCGCTGCGGACCCAAGGGGCGGCAGCGCGCAAAGAAGGCGCCGATCTGGGCATCGAGCGCCGCCGTATCGACGGGTGCAAAGGCGCGCGTCCAGGTGGTGGGATGCGGCATGGTGAGACGGGGCCAGCGCAGAAAAGGGATGAGGTCGGCCTCGCGGAGTTTGGCCCAGGCGGCGATCGCGCGGCAGGTGGGGTGGCCGGCGAGTTTGGCGAGGAGCGCGAGAGCCAGGAGGGGGGCCAAGGGGTAGCGCAGGCCACGGGCGTGACGGGATTCGGGGACCGCGGACAAATGGTCGATCAGGGCTTGGAGCGGGAAGGCAAAGGGTTCGGCGCCGAGTTGCACTGTGAGGGCGAAACTGGTAGAGTCCATAGGAAACCGCCTTTCTGTCGGGAGAGGGAGAGTAATCACCCCCATCTTACCGCAGCGAGGCGGTTTTGGCGAGTACCCAGGACTTTGCAACAGCCATGCGGATACGCGCGGTGCGCTGTGAGGAGCCGGAGAAACGTGGTATAATAGCCGCCGAGGGCGCGATCCACGCGCCGGCCGCGCGGGCAGCACCGGCACGAGGAGGATGAGGTGGCATTCGTAGCGCTCGGATTTATCGTGGTCATGGGGATCATGGCCGGGGGCATGATCGCGCTCACCCTGATCGGCCCGCGGCGCGTCCAGAACATCTTCGGCATCGGCTTCGGGTTTGGCCTGGTGGGCGGCATTACGGCCATCCTCGTCCAGTTGCTCACGCAGCCGCTCATCGTGCCGGCGATGATCAATAACCTGCTGAACCTGGTGTTGTCCGGCTTTATCGGCTACGCGGTCACCACCTTTTTTGTCCTCTCCTACCAGGTGCGGCCCGACGTCGTGCCACCGGATCTCAAGCAAGCCCAGGCGGCGCAAAGCACCGGCCCCGGTAAAACGGCCGTCCTGTATTATGTGGCGGCCGAATCCGAGCAGTACGATGCCCGCGTGGCGGCCCGGGCGTTCGAGACCATCGACTACCCTCAGGCGCTGCCGCCGACGCTGCTGCGCCCGCTCTACCTGCTGGATCTCAAGCGCAAATATGATGTAATCCAGCCCAGCCCCGCGCGGGCGCTCCATTTCCGGCTCGCGCAAAAAGTCCAGGATCGGCTGGGCAAGCGCTTCAAGGTGTACATCGCGTTTTACAACGCCGATCCCACCCTGGCGGATGCGGCCGCCGAAGCGGTGCGCGACGGCGCCCGGCGGATCATCGTGCTGCACGCCCGGTTGACCAACCCCCCGCCGACCGTCAAGCCGCGGGAGACGTTGGAGTCGCTCCGGCTCGCGCGCTATGGGGTCACGCTGGTCGAAACGACGCCCCTGTGGAACGCCGAGTTGCTGCCCCGGGTGTTTGTCCGCCGCGCCCTGGCGGCCACGGAAGGCCGGGATCGCGCCGAGGTCGGCTTGATTTTGATCGGCCAGGGCCATCCCCTGCCGCGGCGCAACCTGCCGGAGCAGGCCGATAGCAGCCCCGTTCAGCGCCAAAACCAGGAACTGGCGTTTGAGAAACGGGCCCGCCAGGCCCTGATCAAAGCCGGCTTTGTCGATGATAAAGTCGTGCTGGCCTGGCTCCGCTGGCAGCACCCGCGCATCGACGCGGCCTACGCCCAGCTCATCGCCGAAGGCTGCAAACAGATCTTCTGGATCGGTAGCGGGCTGTTGACCGACGGGATCACCACGCTGTACGACATCCCCACCGCCCTGCAAGTCGTGATGGCCGCCAGCGGCATTGAGGCCACGGCCCTGGGCCCATGGAATGACGACGACATCGTCGCCGAGGCCCTGGTCGAGAAGGTCAAACAGGTCGCGAGCGCCGACTAAGCGGGGGCGGCTTAGCCGGCGGCTTTCTGGCTGCGCTCCCGCGCATTCGCGGTCAGGCGGTCGATCACTTTCGCCGCCTTGGCCCGCGGGAGATCGGCCACGGATGGCACGCCCAGTTTGCGCACCAGCTCGGCTTCGGCGATGCCGGCGCGGGGCAACAGCCCGCGGATCGTGCGCTGCTGCTGCTCGGTGCAGAGGTCATCCGCGTCGCCGGCGGCCGGGAGTGGGGCGCTGGGCCGCGCGACCGGCGCCGGGGCGGGCCCTCCCTCGGCCCCATAGGGCGGCCGGGCGGCCGGGGGCGCCTCCTGGATCGTGCGGGGCGGCTCGCCGTGGCCGTTAGCATAGCCTACCACCCGCGGCGCCGGCTCCTTCTCCGGCGCTGGCCGTGGCTCCTTGTCCAGCGCCTGCCGCTGCTCCAGGTCTTCCAGATCCTGCGTGAAGATCTCCGACAGGCCGGCCGTCCGCAGCACGGCGTCCACCTGCGCCCGCTTCTCGGCGATCTTGATCGCGTTATTGGCGGTCCAGCCCGCGCGCTCGGTCAGCTCGGCCGCGCCCCGGCCCTCGCCCACGATATGGCCCTGGGGGTCGAACAGCCGGCAGATATACGCGAACAGGCCGGCCGGGTTGCCGGCCATGGCCAGCGTCGGCGCGTCGGCGAGAAACTTGGGGCGCAGCTGGAACAGGAGGCAGATCTTTTCGGCCCCCGGCTTAAAGAGGCTCGGCTTGCTCTCCCGCCCGTTGCTCAGCACGGTGCCGTAATCGGTGCCCGACTTCAGGTTGCGGGCGATAAACTCGCGGATAATCTCGCGGCGCTGCTCTTCGCCGGCCACGAGCGCGCGCAGCGCGTCCGGCGCGGCGCTCAACCCGGACCCGGCTGGCGCGGCCGGGGCGGCCAGGGGCTCCGGGGTTGCGATAGGTGTATGCATGGCGGTCTCTCCTGCCTCCGCCAGCCCATCGCTGGCCGGGGACGTAAGGGGCACGGTCTCCCCCGGGTCTCGTGCGGTACTTTTAGGCGGGGTCCCATCACTGCGGCGAGGCATTATACAATCCTTTGCTGTATCCTTGGCTATGGTAAGCTAAATACGCCCTATAATTATAGAACATTTGTACGTAAATGTCAATGCCGCGATTGCGCTCGCTTCAGGCGTAATTCCACACGGAGCTCAAAGCTGCCTGGCCCACACCACACTCGAGCCATCCCTCTTTCACAATATTGGTGGTGCCACAGCGGGTACAGCGCCGAAATATAATTTTGCCAAACTCGGCAGGCTTGGGGTATAATAGGGACCACGACCCCCGTCCTGGTCAGCGTTTTGGACATTGTTGTTCCACTCGTAAGGCTCCACGGTAGAGCGAAGAGGAGGGCCCCCTGTCTATGAGAGCGTATAAGACCGAGGCGATCCGTAACGTGGGCGTGTTCTCCCACGGCGGCGCCGGCAAAACATCCCTGGTCGAAGCCATGTTATTCAATGCCAAGGCGACCTCCCGCCTGGGCCGCGTCGAAGAAGGCAATACCACCACCGACTTCGATCCCGACGAAGTCAAGCGCCACCAATCCATCCAGCTGGCCCTGGCCCCCATCGAATGGAGCGACCACAAGATCAACGCGATCGACAGCCCCGGCTATGCCGAGTTCCTCGGCGAGGTGAAAGCCGCGATGCGCGTGGTCGACGGCGTGCTGCTCCTGCTCGACGCCGTGGGCGGGGTCGAAGTCGGGGCCGAGCAAGCCTGGACCCTGGCCAACGAGGCGGGCGTGGCCGCCCGCCTGCTGTTCGTCAACCG
>DATGEF010000199.1:0-2190 GCA_035310405.1 Chloroflexia bacterium
CGGTACACCTCGCTCAAGGGCAAGGCGCAGTCGATGGCCGGCAGCGGCACGACCGCGGTGGGGTCGGTGGTCGCGGTGAGCACCCATTGCTCGCCCCGCCGCGCGTAGTGCTCGACAAGCATTTTGTCTTGCGCGATCAGCAGGTATTCCAGCAAAGAGGGCACGGTGCGGTAATAGCCGAACTTCGCGCCACGATCATCGGCTTCGGTAGAAGGAGAGAGGACCTCGACAATCAGGGTCGGATTGAGCAAAGTATCCACCTGGGCATCTTCAAACTCTGGCGTGCCGCAGACGACTACGATATCCGGGTAGGTATACATCCCTTGCGCACTGACCTTGACCCGCAGGTCGCTGGCGTGGGCCGTACAGGGCCGGTCCAACAGTTGCGTGCTCACCACCCGGAATACATTCCCGGTGATGAGACTGTGCTCCCAGCTGACTCCGCTCATCGCGATAATCTGCCCGGCAATATATTCGCTTTTATAGGTGGCGTGCCGCTCGTGGGCCAGGTAGTCGTCCGGCGTATAGCGGCGTTCCAGGTGGGGTGCGGCCATGGGGTCTCCTTTCCCGCGATCCACCTTCATTATAGCATACACGGTCCTGCCTCCCACAGGCGAGCAAATTAGTGCCGGATCAAGCCAGCTATGGGGGAATGAGGAGTGAGCACCCCCAGGTGCGAACGGGCCGCGCCCCGCCGTTCGCACCTGGGGGTGCTCACTCCTCGGTACGTAATCCCAACCGGTCGCCGGAACCTGCATTAGGGGATCCGCATTGCTCCCGGGAGCCGCCATCCCGGACTGTAGGAGCGGGCTCTGTCCCGCGATGTCGCCCCAGGATATGCTCGCCCCCCGCCGGTTCGCTGGGTAGCCAGAAGCTGAGGGGGGTTAGGACGAGTTTTGAGTTTTGAGTTTTGAGTATACTGGACCCAGGGGCCCGGGTCCGTCGGGGGCCGGGCCAGGGGGGTAGGAGACCACGATGGCGGTATCCGGGGCGCACGCCCAGCAGCTGACGGAGGCCCTCTGCGCCGCGTTTCCCAGTCGGGACGCGCTCGCGCAGATGGTGCGCTTCGGTCTGAACGCCAATCTGGCGACGATCAGCCAGGGGGCGGATCTCCAGCAGGATGCTTTCGCGCTGATCACCTGGGCCGACGCGCAGGATCGGGTGGGGGAGTTGGTGGCCGCGGCGCGCGCCGCCAACCCGACCAACCTCGCCCTCCAGGCCCTTGCGGCGCCGTGGGGGAGCGGGGCCACCTTCCTCCCCCCGCCCCTGCCCGAGACCTTCGTGGCCCGCCCGGCGCAATACGTCGAGCTTAAGGCGGCGTTGCTGGCCGCCGACCCCGCGACCCCGGTGGCGATCACGACGGCCCTGCAAGGGGCCGGGGGCTTCGGCAAAACCGTGCTCGCCAGTGCGCTGTGTGCGGACCCGGACGTGCAGGCCCGCTTTCCCGACGGTATCTGCTGGGTCACGCTGGGCGAGCAGCCCGACGTTCCCCAGCTGCTGGCCGCGCTCTATACGCACGTCCGCGGCCGGCCCCCGGCGACCGCGGACATCCCGGCCCTGGTCGAAGGGCTGGCGACGCACTGGGGCCAGCAGCCGGGCCTGCTGGTGCTCGACGATGCCTGGCAGGAGGCCGACCTGGCGCCCTTCTTGCAGGCCGGGCGCGCCTGCACCCGCCTGGTCACCACCCGCAACCTCGCGGTCGTGCCCAAAGCCCACTGGGTGCGGCTGGACGAGATGCAGACTACCGAAGCGGCAGCCTTGCTCGCGGCGCACCTGGCGGACCCACCGGCGGACCTGGCGGTGCTGGCGCCGCTGGCCCGCCAGTTGGGCGAGTGGCCGCTGCTGCTGGCCCTGGCCGGGCCGGTGTTGCAGCAGCAACTCGCCCTCGGCGATCCGTTGCCGCAGGCGCTGGACTTTGTGCGCGATGCCTTGCGGGAAGAGGGCGTCACCGTCTTCGACCGCACCGCGGACACGGCCCGCCGGCAGGCGGTCGCCGGGACCCTCACGCTCAGCCTGCGCCTGCTCCAGGCCGAAGAACGCCCCCGCTACGCGGAATTGGCGATTTTCCCCGAGGACCAGGCGATCCCCCTGGCGGTGGTAGGCGGCCTGTGGGGGACGGGCGCCTACGCGACGAAGAAACTCGTGAGCCGGCTCGCCAGTCTTGCGCTGCTAGCGTTCGACCCGCCGGCG
>DATGEF010000200.1:0-7722 GCA_035310405.1 Chloroflexia bacterium
AGGCCGGCGATGCGGCCGGCGTCCTTCGTCGCGTTGCGCTGGCTGTCGTTAAAGTAAGCCGGCACCGTGATCACCGCCTGGACGATCGTCTCGCCGAGATAAGCCTCCGCGTCCTGCTTGAGCTTCTGCAGGATCATGGCCGACACCTCGGGCGGGCTGTAGGCGCGGCCGCCCATCCAGACCTGCACATCGCCGTTCGGCGCCGCGGTGACCTTGTAGGGCACCAGCTTCATATCGCGCTGCACATCGGGCTCGTTGAATTTGCGGCCCATGAAGCGCTTGATCGAGAAGATCGTGTTCTCCGGGTTCGTGATCGACTGGCGCTTGGCCACCTGGCCGACCAGCCGCTCGCCCGACTTGGACATGGCGACCACCGAGGGCGTGAGCCGGCTGCCTTCGGCGTTGGGGATCACGGTCGGCTCGCCGCCTTCGAGGACGGCGATCACCGAGTTGGTCGTGCCCAGGTCAATCCCAATTACGCGTGCCATACAGATAAACCTCCTGATAAAGAACCGGAAAAAGACCGGTAGCAAGGCGCGCCGCAGCTGCGGGCGCCCAGAAATGGCGATTCAGGACGCGGGCACGGCCCACTGGGGGGCAGCAGGTGCGCTTGCGCACGCGTCACACTCAGTATACTCGCTCTTCTACTAGAACCCCGCTAGCGCTGTGTTAGCGTTGTGTTAGAGATTGTCCACCGCGGCCGCCGGGTGCGGCGTGGTCGCACCCGAGCCGCTGCGGTGTTGCAGAAACCGGCCAGATATGATAAAGTATCGGGACTCGTGCGGTCGCGACAGGCGCCGGCGTCCACGGGAGCGCCTGGATTCGCCCGGCGGGCGGCGCCACGCCGCCCTACACCCAAGCAGAAAGAACGGTGTCCGATGCGTTTCGTGCCACGTAAACTCTTCCTGACGCGCGGGGTCGGGACCCACAAAGAGAAGCTGACCAGCTTTGAGGTGGCGCTCCGCGAAGCGGGCATCGCCCAATTCAACCTGGTGCGCGTCTCCTCGATCTTCCCGCCCGGCTGCCGCATCGTCGAGCGGGAGGATGGCTTGCAGCTCCTGCAGCCCGGCGAGATCGTCTACGCCGTGCTGGCCGAGATGGCGAGCAACGAGGCCGGCCGGCGGATCGCCGCCTCGATCGGGCTCGCGCGCCCGACCGATGAGCACCATTATGGCTATCTCTCGGAGCACCACGCCTACGGCCAGACGGTACAGGAGGCCGGGGACTATGCCGAAGACCTGGCGGCGACCATGCTCGCCACCACCCTGGGCATCCCCTTCGATCCCGAGAAGGACTATAATGAACGGCGCGAACAGTACCGCATGGGGGGCGAGATGGTGGACAGCACCAGCATCACCGTCGCCGCCGAGGCCTCGCCCGGCGGGGTCTGGACCACCGTCATCGCGGCGGCCGTCCTCATTTAGGGCGGCGGCCGCCCGGCGGCGCCCGCCGCCCACCGCGCGAGGGGAACACCGATGACCTACGGCCGCAAACTCGATCCCCAGCCCCTGACCGGCGACCTTTCCGTTGTCGCGCTGGTGGACGACTTCTTCTTCGCCTATAATGCGGCGCGGCTGCGCGAGGCGGCCCAGTTGTTCGCGCAGCGCATGCTTGAGCCCAGCGTGACCGTCGGCGTGACCCTCTCCGGCGCCCTGACGCCGGCGGGCCTGGGCTATGCCGCCTTCGTGCCGCTGGTCGAGGCGGGGTTTATCGATTGGATCGTGGCGACCGGGGCCAACCTCTACCATGACCTCCACCGCTCGCTCGGCTTCGAGCTGTTCGGGACCTCGCCGTTCGTCGACGATATCGCCCTGCGCGAGGCCCATATTATCCGCATCTATGATATCGTCTTCGCGCAGGATGTGCTGCTGAAATCCGATGCCTTCCTGCGCAAAGTCCTGGAAGCGCCCGAGCTGCAGCGGCGCATGAGCACCGCCGAGCTCCATTACCACCTGGGCCGCTACGTCCGGGCGCGCGAACAGCAGCTGGGCACGACCTATCGCTCGCTGCTCGGCGCCTGTTACGAGGCCGGCGTGCCCGTCTATACCTCCAGCCCGGGGGATTCGACCATCGGCATGAATGTGGCGGCGCTGCGCCTGGCCGGCTATGAAGTCGGGTTTGATCCGGAGCTGGATGTGAACGAGACGACGGCGATCGTCTACGGGGCCAAGGCGGGCGGCGGCCAGAGCGGCGTGCTGATCTTCGGCGGCGGCTCGCCCAAGAATTTCGCGCTGCAAACCGAGCCCCAGATCCAGGAGATCATGGGTATCGACGAGCAGGGGCATGATTACTTTATCCAGGTGACCGATGCGCGGCCGGATACCGGCGGGCTCTCCGGCGCCACGCCCGCCGAGGCGGTGACCTGGGGCAAGATCGACCCCCAACTGCTGCCCGACACCGTGGTCTGCTACACCGACTCGACGATCGCCATCCCGATCATGGCGGCGTATGCGCTGGCCCGGCGCGCTCCGCGGCCTCTCAAGCGGCTCTACGACCGCCGTGGCGCGTTGCTGGACGCCCTCCAGGGGGCCTACCGGGCGAATCGCCCGGTTGATCCCGACGACCTCCTGCCCCCGAGCGGGCCGGCCGGCGGGCGCGCCACGCCCCCGTGAGCACGCCCGATAACTTCCTCGGCCTGCCCGGTCCCCAGGCGACCCTGGCCGGGGCGGGGGTGCTGGTGCTGCCGATCCCCTACGAGGCCACCGTCAGCTATGGCGGGGGCACGGCCGCCGGCCCGGCGGCCATCATCACCGCGTCCCAACAGGTCGAGCTCTACGACCGCGAGTTTGATCGCGAGCCGGCGCTCGACTATGGCGTGCATACCCTCGCCCCGCTGGCCGTGCCCGCCGACCCGGCGGCGGCCGTCGCCATGATTAGCGCGGCGACCGCCGCCGCCGTGCGCAGCGGCAAGCTCGTCGTCGGGCTCGGCGGCGAGCACACCGTGAGCGCCGGCTTTGGCCAGGGGCTGCTGGCGGCCGCCGGCGGGCCGATCACGATCGTGCAGATCGACGCGCATTGCGATCTCCGGGACACCTACGAGGGCTCCCCCTACAGCCACGCCTGTGTGGCCCGGCGCCTGCTGGAGCTGCCGGGGGTCGAGCAGATCCTCCAGCTCGGCATCCGCTCGCTGGACCGCGCTGAGATCGAGTTCGCGCGGCGCCATGACGAGCAGGTGCAGATCTGGTACGCCGAAGATGTGCATGCCGGCACCTGGCGGGCGGCCCTGCGCACGCGCCTGGCCGGCCGGCGCGTCTACCTGACCATTGACGTGGACGGCCTCGACCCGAGCGTCGTCCCGGCCACCGGCACCCCGGAGCCGGACGGCCTGACCTGGGCCGAGGCGTTGGAGATCATCCGCACCGTCGCGCGATCCGCCACCGTGCTGGCCTTCGATTGTGTCGAGCTGGCCCCAGCGCCCGGGCTGCACGCCGCCGATTATGCCGTCGCGAAACTGATCTATAAGACGATGAGCCTGATTATGGAGCAGCGGCCGGCCCGCTGAGTCTGCCAAAGTCGGTCGCAAGAACGATTGACAGCGCGCCGGCCCTGCCCTATAATGCCTGTGTGAGGCGGCGTGCCGCCTACCCAATTTCGTAACGCGCCCGAAAGGAGGAACCTGCGATGATCGTGTCCGCATTTGTGCTGCACCGAGCGTATTGTCAACGGGTCCTCCAGGGGCAGGCGTCGTAACCGCCGCCCTGGCGCGGCTCCGGTCGTCTCTGGCATGCACAGCTGGCGGGCACATCCCGACCAGTTTTTTGTTGTCCGGCCCGCGGTCCGGTGGACTGGCCGCCGGCGAATGCATGCACCCCTGGCACAGGGGCAAAAGGAGTTACGCACTTTGACGAAAGTTCTCGAACCTGATGTATCCACATCGGCCCCGGCGCTGCTTGACGGCCGGATCGTCGACGGCTCCCGGGGCCAATATCGCGTCGAAACCGAAGCGGGAATCCTGCTCTGCAGCATCCGGGGCCGGCTGCGTAAGCAACTGGTTTATCCGACCAGCCCGAACCGCCACCAGCGGGTGGACGAGTCCCGCGTGAAGGCCCATGACCCGGTGGCGGTCGGCCAGCAGGTGCGGGTGTTGCCCAGCGGCGGCGGCGCGGGAGTCATCGAAGAGATTCTCGCCGGCACGGGCGGGGCCTTCACGCGCAACGATACCGACGCCGGCACTGCCCGCGGCAAAGTGACGCCCGTCGCCGGCCTGGACCAGATCGTCGCCGTCTTTGCCGCGCAGGATCCCGCACCGCACTTTGGCCTGCTCGATCGCTTCCTGGTGATCGCCGAGTCGCAAGGCCTGGCCACGGTGATCTGCCTGAACAAAACGGATCTCGGCGTGGCCGCGCCGATCGCCGCCCGCCTGGCCGTCTACCGGGCCCTGGGCTACCCCGTAGTCCTGACCTCAACCGCGTCGGGGGCCGGGATCGCCGCCTTGCGGGCGCACCTGGCGGGGCACATATCGGCGTTGCTGGGCGCCTCCGGGGTGGGGAAATCCAGCCTGTTGAATGCGCTGGAGCCCGGGCTGAGCCTGCGGGTGAACGCCGTAAGCACGCTGACCCACAAGGGCCGCCATACCACGACGGGCACGCGCCTGGTGCCGCTCGCCGGCGCGGCGGGCGGGGCCCTCGCCGACACCGCGGGCATCCGCGCCCTGGCGGTCGGCGGCGTCGGCGGGCGGCTGGCCTGGTGCTTCCGCGACTTTCGCCCCTACCTGGGCACCTGCCGGTGGTCCGCGGACTGTAGCCATCGGCAAGAGCCCGGCTGCGCCGTCCGGGCGGCCGTGCAGGCCGGGACGATCGACGCGCAGCGGTACGACAGCTACTGGGCCCTGTATGCGGGTGGTGCCGACGACGCGGCCCGCGTCTGGGCGGACGTAGTTTGAGAGCAGACGCGTGACCGATGGATCCCACCTTTAGCGCGCTGCTGGCGCCGTGGCATGAGTTCTACCAGGTGACTGCGGCGGGGGCGGCCACCTTTCTGGGGCTGCTGTTCGTCGCCATCTCGATCAACCTCTCGGTGATCGTCCGCGAGGAGAAAGCAGCGTTGCGCGCCATCACGCTGCTCGTCTTTTCGGTCTACCTGACCGTCTTTTTCGCCGCGCTGCTCCTGCTGCTGCCCGATCCCTCGCGGCTCGCGGCCGCCTGGACGATCAGCCTGATCGGCGGCGTGACGCTGGCCCTCCCGGGCTGGCATCTAGTGCAATGGTATCGGATGCCGGCGGTCTACCGGGGCGCGCGCTTTTACTTCCCCTGGCTGGCGATCCCCGTGCTGCTGGACCTGGGGTTGATCCGGGTCGGCTTCGCGCTGAGCAATGCCGACGCCGATGTGTTGCGGACGCTCGCCTACTTGCTGGCCGGGATGCTGCTTTTCGCGGCCATTGCCTCCTGGCGGCTGCTGGTGGACGTGGGGCGCAGCGCCGCCCACGCCCACCAGCAGGATCGCGACGAGGGCCGGGACCGGGGCCTGGAGCGCCAGCTCCGCGCCCTGGTGCGCGAGCAGCGCGCGCAGAACCGCCGCGCGCAGGACCCGCCCCGGCCGGCGGCCCCGCCTCCCGCCACGCGCCCGCCCCCCGACCGCGGCGGCCGTAACTAACCGCTAGCCCCACCTGGCGGCGCGGGGCTACGGCTCATCCAGCTGGCGCGTCATGTAGACGGCCATCGAGTCGTCCGTCGCGAAGCCGCAGGCGCGATAGAAGGCGACCGCCCCGGGGTTGTCGGCCAGGACCCAGACCTCCGTGACACCGTTCTCCCGCATCCACGCCTCCATGGCGGCGAGGAGGGCCCGCCCGATGCCGCGCTGGCGCCATGCGGTGCGCACGCCAATTTCGTAGAGCAGCAACTCACGCCCGTCGCCGGAGCGCAGCGGCAGGAGGATGCAGTAGAGATCGCCGACGACCACGTCGTCGTCCGCCGCCACCCAGTGCAGCACGGCGGGGTTCGCCAGATAGCGGCGCGCCGCGGCGGGATCGAGCGGCGGCAAGGGCGTGCCCCGGCCCGCGATGTCGAAATCCTCGTCCTCGGCCGCCAGGAGGGTCAGGACCGGCTCGTCTCCCGGCCCGAGGCGTCTCACAGACAGGGCCATGACGCGTTACCTCCGTGAAGGGGGGATGCGCGGGCCGTTAGGCCAGCATTCCCCCGTCCAACACCAGGGTCTGGCCGGTGACGAAGGTGGCGCCGCCGGTGCAGAGCCAGACGACCGCCGCAGCCACTTCGTCGGCCGTGCCCAGGCGCCCCAGCGGCACGGCCGCGCGGAGGCGGCCTTCCCGTGTCGTGTTGCCCGCGACTTCGCGGTCGAGCATAGCCGTCTTGATGAAGCCCGGGCAGACGGCGTTGATGCGGATGCCGGCGCTCGCGTACTCGCGCGCGGCTGTCTTGGTCAGGCCGACCACGCCGTGCTTGCTGGCGGCGTACGCCGCGTGCCGCGGGAAGCCGGAGACCCCGGCCACCGAGGCGGTGTTGACGATCGCCCCGCCCCCCTGCGTCAGCATCTGCGCGATCTCGTACTTCATGCAGAGCCAGACGCCCTTCAGGTTGATGGCGATCACGCGGTCCCATATGTCTTCGGGGTACTCGGCGGTGGGGCTATGCCCACCTTCGATCCCGGCGTTGTTATGCGCGTAATCCAGCCGGCCGTAGGTCGCGACCGCCTGCGCGATCAGGGCGGCGACGGCGGCGGGCTGGGCGACATCGGCGGCCACAAACAGGGCCACCCCGCCCGCGGCCTGGATCTGGCGGACGGTTTCCGCCCCGCCCGCAGCGTCCACGTCGGACACGACCACGCGGGCGCCGGCATTGGCGAAGGCCAGGGCTGAGGCGCGGCCGATCCCCGCCGCCGCCCCGGTGACCAGGGCCACTTTGCCGGTCAGGGCGCTGCTTGCAGGCGCGGCGGCCGGGGTCGGGCCGCCGGCCGGGGCCGGCTCCAACGGCCCGCCGTCCGGGGCCAGGTCGCGGGCGCCGGGGTCCGGGCTCAGGTCGCGGGCGGCCGCGGTGCCCGGGAAGTCGCGGAAGAGCCGCGCCTCCAGCCGCGTGGCCGCATAGAAGCTCGTGGGGCTGGTGCTGGGCACCAGGATGTTATGGGTCACCACTTTACTCGGGTCCTGGGTGGGATCGAGCGAGGCGTCCCACCAGAAATAGCCGGCGAAGTCCGACCGCGGCCCCCAAATCTGGCGGAAGGCCTCGAAACAGCGTTCTTGCAGACAGCCCGTCTGGCGTGGATCGTCGATATGGGCGGCCGGGTTGTTGATCTCGTCGCTGTTCGGGTCGCGACCCGGCTCCCAGTGCGCGACTGTGCGGTTCGGATAGCCCACCTCGGTGAAGAGGATCGGCTTGCCGGCGGCCCGGCTGACGCCGGCCAGGGCGTCGAGCGGGGGCACGTCGACCTGGCTGCCGTCAGGCCAGGTCCGGGCGGTAGTCCAGCCGGCCGCGATCTGGCCGACGGTCGGATTGGCCTCGGGGCTGTTGGGGGCGGGGGCCCAGCCGTATTGCCGGGCCGCATTCGGCAGGGCCACGGGCCAGAGGTTATAGTAGGCGTCGATCCCGATATAGCCGACGCGGGGATGCTGCCAGAGCGGCGCCAGCCGGCGGAATTCGGCGTCGTCGCCCCAGCCCCAGTTGGCGGCATAGGTCAGGGCGCCCGAGTAGCCCTGCGCGGCCGCCCAATCGGCCACCCCGGTCCAGAATCCCGCCCCCTGGTCGCGGGTGATCTGCACATACTCCACGCCGA
>DATGEF010000201.1:0-2706 GCA_035310405.1 Chloroflexia bacterium
ACGGCGTTGGCCAGATACTGGTCGGTATAGAGCCGGCCATTGCTGTCGGCGACCTGGCGCTCCGGGGTGATCGGCGGCCCAAAGACGGCATAGCCGCCGTGCGCCTGCCAGAAGGCCAGGAATCCGCCCTGCAGGCTGTAACCGGTTTCGGGAAAAAAGCGGCCGGCGGTTTGCGCCCCGGCCGGCAAGGGGGCTTGCGCCACCAGGCCGGCCAGCAGCACGATCGCCAGGCCGGCGATGAGCTTACGCACGGATCGGATCCTCCTCTACGAGGCACCACCCGTCACGCGGTGTGGAAAGCATGGGCCCGGATGCACCCGGGCGGGGGGTTCGGGGACAGGGACTCGAACCCCAATTCTCAGCTCCAAAGGCTGGTGTCCTACCATTAGACGATCCCCGAGCACAGTCTGCCTTAGTATACTAGATCCCCGCCCACGCTGTCAAAAAATCGCGCCCCTGTCTGCTCCCCTCCCCGGCGCGGGGAGGGGCCGGGGGAGAGGTCCCTCAGCCCAGCACATCGTCCCGGTCGGCGAGGCTCAGGGCGGCGAGCGTTTGCAGGAGCCAGAAGTCGCGGTCGGCGTCGAAGACGGCACTGGCTTCCTCCAGCGTTTTGCGCTTGAGCGTATACCAGAGGTCGGGCACCGCCCGCCGCAGCGCCTCGGGCAGCGGCACGAAAGCCCGGCCGCTGACCCAGGGATGCCCGGGCAGGGCCTGGATCGCGCCCACATCCCCGATCAGGCAGGCCGTCCAGCCCCAGCCGGCGGCGATCGCGGCGGGGCCCCAGTCGATCATGCCGAACAGGCGCAAGGGCGCCGCGGCCCGCACGCCGCCCAGCTCGGCCAGCAACTGGGTGGCATAGGGCGCCGGCTCCTGCCCCTTCGGCAACACCCCATGCGGGAGGTCCCAGGCCGAGTCCGATCCCGCCGCCCGCAACATCAGCAGGCTGCCGTCGCCGCGGAAACAGGCGATCACCACGGCGGTGCAGGGGACGGGGGCTTTGTAGAGCGTCGTGAGATGGGCGGGGGCCACGGTGCGGAACCGGGCCTGCGCGACCACCTCTTCGAGGTAGCGGAAGGGACCCGCGGCGCCGGGGTGCGACGGGGAAGCCTGCTGTCGTTGTGCCACATCCATAGGATTCGCCCCTGACCACTGGCCGCTGGCCGCGCCGCTGCCGGCCCTGGGTCTCGTTGCGGTCGTGATCTTGCTTGTGCCATTATAGCGTAATCTCCTGCCGCAAGCAACGCATCATAACATTACAGGGCTGTGGCAAAGTCAGCACGGCCACCTGCGGGTGAGGAAATTGTCATTCTGAACCCTTCGCTGCGCTCAAGAGCCTGCCCTGAGCGCAGCGAAGGGGTAAACTCCGTGCAGAATCCGTCTTGGACACGGGGAGACGGACTCTGCGCTGCGCTCAGAGTGACACGATCCCGACTTGGCCACAGCCCTGTTACACATTAGACAAACCATTGACAAAGATACATCAATCCGCTATACTGGCGAGGGTGTAATATAAAGGGCATATATACACAGCAGAGGACAAGTCGTCTTTCGGCTCGTTAATCAGCTCGTCAATCGTGTAATATAAAGGGCATATATACACAGCAGAGGACTACAGGATGCAGGTGCTGATCGCCGGCGGGGGGCTCGCCGGGTTGGCCGCCGCCCAGTATCTGGCCGGCGCGGGCCACCAGGTCACGATCGTGGAAAAGCGCCCGGTCGCCGGGGGCAAGGTCTCGTCGTGGCAGGATGCCGACGGCGATTGGCTGGAGAGTGGCCTGCATGTCTTCTTCGGCGCCTACCACCACCTGCATCAGCTGTTTCGCGAGACGGGCCTGGCCGCCAACCTGACCTGGAAGGCGCACGAGATGACGTTCGCGCGGCCGGGCGGCGGGCTCTCGCCCCTGCGCTTTGCCCGGCGGCTGCCGGCACCCGCCCATGGCCTGGTCGCCATCGGCCGCAACCGGGAGGTGCTCACCTGGGCCGACAAGCTCCGCGTGGGCTACGGGTTGCTCTGGCCCATCGCCGGCAACCAGGCCTGGCTCGACGCGCAGGACCGCTATACCTACGCCGAGTGGCACTTACGGCACGGCATGGGCCGGCGAGCGCTGGGCGCCTTCTTCGATACGATGGCCCTGGCCCTCAACTTCGACACGACGGCCCGGGTGAGCGCCAAGCTGGTGCTCACGGTGCTCTCCCATTTCGCCAAAGAGACCGACGCCTCGCGCGTGGCGTTCCTGCGCGGCACCCCGCAGCGCCGGCTCTTCGCGCCCTTGCTGGCCTACCTGGCGGCGCGCGGCGTACAGTTCCGCCCTAATCAGAAAGTCGTGGCCATCGACTATGATCCCGCCGGCGCGCGCGTGACGGGCTTTCGCCTGGCCGACGGGCAGCTGCTGCAGGCCGATTGCTATATCTCGGCGCTGCCGGTCCACAATCTCTGGTCGATCCTGCCCCCCGCGCTCCGCGTGCGGGCCCCGTTCGCCAACTTGCGCCACCTCCATGGCCAGCCCGTGATGACCGTGCAGCTCTACTTCGACCGTCCGGTCATCGGGGTCGACAACCTGATCTTCAGCAGCGGCACGCACCTGTCGGTCTACGCCGAGTTGAGCCGCTGCGCGCCCGACCTGGCCGAGGGCCCCGGCGGCCGGCACATGGTCGAGCTGGTCGTCGCCCCGGCCGCGGAGTGGTTCCGCCTGGACGAGGCGGAGG
>DATGEF010000202.1:0-2480 GCA_035310405.1 Chloroflexia bacterium
GCGATGGCGTCCTGGGTGGCCTGCACTAGCTCCGCGGCCGTCTGAAAGCGGTCCTCGGGGGCTTTGGCCATCGCTTTGAGGACCACCCGCTCCAGGGGCTCCGGGATGGTCGCGTCGATGCTGCGCGGCAGCGGCAGGGGGTCGTTGATATGCTTGATCACCACGGCGAATGGCGTATCGGCATCGAACGGCACCCGGCCGGTCACCATCTCGTAGAGCACCACGCCCAGCGAGTAGATGTCCGTTCGGGCGTCGACGGCGGCCCCGCGCCCTTGTTCGGGGCTCATGTACGCTGGCGTGCCCGTCAGGGCGCCGCTGGCGCTCACATTCGAGTTGCTGACGATCTTGGCGATGCCGAAATCGGTCAGCAGGGGCTGGCCGGTCGCGGTGAACATGATGTTATGCGGCTTGACGTCGCGGTGGATCATGCCCTGGGTATGGGCGTAGCCGAGCGCGCCGCCAATGCCCGTCAGGATCTCCCCCATCCGCGCCAGGCCTAGCCGCTGCCCGGCTTTGGCCTGCTCTTGCAGGACCGTCTTGAGGTTCGGACCGTCGACAAACTCCATGACCATGAAGTATTCTTCGCCCTCGTCGTCGAAGTCGAAGACCTGCACGATGTGGGGATGGCGCAGGGCGGCGACGGCGCGGGCTTCCCGGCGGAAGCGCTCGCGGCTGCCCTCTTCTTCCAGCAGAAAGGCGTGGAGTACTTTGATGGCCACGTAGCGGTCCAGCGACGCCTGGTAGCCTTTATAGACTTCGGCCATGCCGCCGCGCCCGATCCGTTCCAGAACGCGATAGCGCCCCAACGTTTTGCCGGTCAGATCACTCATCTACCTCTCCCCGATTACGGTGTGCTGGTCGGGGGGACCGTGGGAGCCGCCGTCGGCCCCGGATTCGCGGCCGGCAGGGCGGGCACCGCGGTCCCGGGAGCGGTCGGCAGCGACGGCAAGGTGGCTGCATAGAGCTTCTTGCCGCTGAGGACATAGATCTTGCCGGCGGCTTCGTCGACATAGATATTGCGTAATCCGTCAAAGGCGGCGCTATCGGCGGGGGCCTCCAGCTGGCCCTGGACGGCGCCGGTGGCCTTGTCGACCCGGATGATCCGTTTCTCGGCCAGCTCGACCACGTAGATCGACAGGCTCGCCTCGGTGCTGAAGATGGCCCGCGGGATAGCGATCTGCGGCCAGACGGGCAGGGCGATCGTGTTCTTGACTTCCCCCGCGCTGAGCGTGATGATCCGCCCATCATAGGCCAGCAGGTGGATATCGCCGTCGACGGCCATCGCCACCGGCTTGCGGCTGCGCACCTCGCTGCTGGCGGCGGGGCTCAACCAGTCCAGGGGCGGATTGTTGTAGCCGCCGGCCACCCATTTGCTGACCTGGCCCGGCTTGGCGCCCAGCAGGTACAGGTTGCCGTCGAACGCGGCCATGTCGAGCGGGCGGTCGAGCTTATCCGCGCCGCCCAGCGCAAACGCTTGCCAGGTCTCCGTCGCCGGAGTCCAGATATAGGCGGTCCGCGAGTCGTCGAGCGCCGCGAGATCGCCGCCTTCGGTGGTCGGCCGCCAGGTGGCGAAGATCAGCGGGCCGACCCGGGCTTTCTGGTTGACCGTGCCGATCAGGTCCACCTGGTCGCCGGGCGCCAGTAGCGGCAGCAGCTGGGTGGTGGAGATCGTGAAGCGATAGAGCCGGCCACTGCCTTTGTCCAGCAGGAACGCGTTGCCGTCGTGGACGATGACCTGGCTGAAATAATCGCCCGGCTGGGGCGGGGTGAGCAGCGGCGCCAGCCCCGGCGTATCCGTCACCGGCGCGCTGCTGCCGAGATCCCCGGCCCCGCTGGTCGGCGCGCTAACCGCCGGGGTGCTCACGCCCGGGGTCAGGCTGGCGTTGCTGAGGTCGACGAGCAGGGTCAGCCCGGCCAGCCGGGTGATGCCGTTGAGCGTATCCGCTTCGCCCTGGATGCGCCCGGCCAGGCTCTGCACGCCCGTGGCGCGCGGATCGATATCCCGGGCTTTTTGCACCAGGGCGAGCGCCTTCAGCAGGTGGTCCCGCTGCGTGTCGATCGGCCCGTCGTGGCTGTCCAACTCCTCCTGTTGCGCCTGCGCCAGCAGCCCGTCGACTTTGGCCGTTTGCTGGCCCGACAGGATGCCCTGCACGGCAAAGACCAGCACGGCGAGCAGCAGCACGATGGCGATCGGCAAGACCCAGCGCATCAGCGGGAAGGGGGCCGCGGGCGCCGGGGCCCGGTTGGGCGCGTCGAAATCGACGATCTGGTTGCCGTTCGGCGCCCCGGCGCCCGCGGCCGCCGCGTCCGCCTCCGGGTCGTCGCCCTCTTCGATCTCCATCGCGCCGTCCGGGTTCAGGATGCCCGCCGCGCCCCGCTGCCGGACATTCTCGGGCAGCGTGTGGCCGAGGACCGCCCCCGCGGCGCCCAGGGTGGCCTTGCCCGCGCTCCCCGCGGCGCCCAGGGTGGCCTTGCCCGCG
>DATGEF010000203.1:0-5089 GCA_035310405.1 Chloroflexia bacterium
GTCATATCTAATGTACGATCTGACGGATCTACGGAAAAGTGCATAACAGGCTCTAGGGTTGGGAAGCGGCTCCGGATTCCTCTCCCCGGAGGGGAGAGGTTAGGTGAGGGGGGAAAGCCGCCCCGCGACCCCGCTGCTTCCGACAATGAATAGCCCCTGGTGTAAGGCGATCCTTAACGGGATGAGCGCGTGCGGGCCCGCGGGGCGGGAAAGCCGAAGCTCGGCGGAGACTGCAAGCCTGAACTCCCGGTCTGGTCGGAGAACCCCGGCGCTTGGTCCGCCGGGAAGAATCCCGGCTGGACGCCGGGGCTGGGCGCCTGGATCCCGGCGGGCCCGGCCGCGCTCGCCGCCCCGGCTCCGCCGGCGCTGAGGGCCACCCACCCCCCGAGGGTCGCCGCGATCGAGGCGGCGGTAATCAGGGCTTTGAGGCCCTGGGCGCTGGATCGGCGCTTCCGCGGCGCCGGCTGTGTTGGGTACATCGCCATCTGGTTCCGTCCTCCGAATATCCCTTTGTATTACAAACCATAGATCGCCAGTCTATTGTAGCTCCGCTAGCTCAAGCCCAGCTAAGAACCACTGCAAGATTGCATAAGAGTGAAGCACCCCACGGCTACAGCCGGGGGCTTCCGGTTTGCACCGGCAACGTGGCCTGCTTCCGAGGCACTACTGCGGTCGCCCGCAGATACGTGAGGGCTTGGACCTGAACCTGCCCGTAGCGGCCATACCGATAGCGACTACAGATGTTCGCGGCCCCGTTTCCATCGCGGGAAACGCGAGCACCACAGCCGGCGCAGGTGAACACCCGCCCCCGTGGTGCAACATTATGAACCTGCCGACAGTGACTACAGGTGCGGGTGCTGTAATCTTCCGCAATGTACACGGTCGAGATCCCGTACTGGCGCGCCTGGTCTTTGACATACCTCACGAACTGCCCGTGCGCCCACTGGCTCATCCGCTGGTTGTGATGACGGCCTTTGGCCGTGCCGGCCGCGATGTCGCGCACGTCCCCCACGGCCAAGTGCGCCACTCCCTCAGCGTGGGCAAAGGTGACCAGTTGGCGGCTGGCCTTATGCAACACGTCCCGGCTTTGGCGGTAGAATTTGGCCGACGCACGGGCCTTGCTTTTCAACAGTTGCTTGTGGCGCCGCGAGCCTGCCGTGCAGCGCTTAATACGGCTATTCAGGGCCGTGTGCCGTTTATTGCGCAGCCGGTTGACGGAGCGCAGATACCGTCCGTTGATACTGAGCCCCGCCCCGGCATCCGTAACACAGGCGGCAATGTTGACTTCGCCCAGGTCCACGCCCGCCGCTTTCACATGCCGATCCAGGGGCGGATTCACCACGCCGGTATCGATCGTCAGGCACAGTTCGTAATGATCCGCCCGCCAGGTCAGTTCCGCCCCGACAATATCGGCGGTGGCGAACTGGGCGGGCAGGGGCAGCGCCAGGGGCGCGTTGCCCCGGCCATTGGCGAGCACAATGGTGGGGCCGCTACGGCGGATCGATTCCTCTTTCCAGATCACAGTTTGGTACAACTTAGCGTGGTAGCAGGGCCTTGCGCATCCCACACAGCGACTACGCATCTGAAATTAGACGGTAATCACACCCGACGGTGAAGATCACGCGCCGACCGTCCGGGAGCCGCGCGGCTCGTTCCGCCACCCGCGTGCAGAGCTCCGCCCGATGCATCAACCGGCTGAAGCAATGGCGCCGAGTGGCGACGCGGTACGACAAGCGCGACGTGAACTACCTGGCGATGGTGACTATCGCGGCGATAATGGTCTGGCTGAACTGACATTTGTCAGACACTCCCTAGTTATACTGCGCGTTGTAGCTTTCCGGCGAAAGCTAAGTACAAGCCAAATGCTTCCCGGCCCCCGCCGATTCGACAGGCCCCGAAGGCGGGTGTATACTGATGGCGCATCAGGCAGTTGTGGCCCTTCTTGTCGCTGCTCCTCCACAGCAGGCCCTTGCTGATCCTCAATCCGCTTGGTCGGCGTAAGGTAAGAGGAGGATATTTGCATGTCCGATCCTGTCGCGCGGGCGACCGAAGCCGCCCACCACCCGGCCCCCCCCAGTGCCATGCCCGCCTCGGCCGCAGAGGTCGCTGTACTCGGCCCCGTCACGCTGCCCACCGGGCCGCAGCTCGGGCGTGGCAACGGCCCCGCGCGGGTAGCCCAGGTGCAGCGCCTGCAAGCCAGCTGCGGCAACCGCGCCACCCGCCGCCTGCTCGCGTGCACCCCCGCGCCGGCCCCCGCCCGCCCCGCCGCCGATCACCCGGTGCTCCAACGCTACACCACGATCAACCCGGCCAACTACACGATGGATGCCCAGGCATTCTTCGAGTCGCAGGATCTGGCGGTCGGGGGCGGCACTGCCGCCTACACCCGCACCATGCAGACCCCCGGTGCCGGCGCCGGGCAGGTGGATGCCACGACCACGCGCAAAGGAGCCGCCGGCTTTGCGGCACACGGCCCGGCCGTCCAGCAGGCCGCCCCCAACCTCAAATTCGCCCGCGTCGGTGACGATGCGATGGCGATCGAGCTGACCACCGGCGAGCCGAAAGTGTTCTATGCCACCGACAGTGTGAAAACCGACAGCAATACACGCCTGGCCGCCGTGGGTGCGGATGTCCGTATCGAAGAGGCGGGCGGCACGATCTCCGTGCCCAAACGACTCACCCAGCCCCAGGGTCCCCACCACACCTTGAAGCTCCTTAAGCCCGCCGACACGACCCGCAATCCCGCCGACCAGACGAAATTCCAAATCCTTGATAAGGTGGGCCAGGCCGCCGAGTGTAACACCTTCGTCAAGCAGATCCTGGGCGATGCGCAGCCGGGCCGCCCGCACGCCGGGGGGCAGCCGACCCCCGGGTCGCATGTGGCCGTTTTCCAGGGCGGGCACGAGGCCCCGGTGAGCCATGAGAAAGAGCCGACCCGCGCGATCGCCCACTTTACCAAGAACAACGCCGCCGGCACCGGCGCGCAGCTTGCCCAGCACCTGGTGAACACCCCGCGTGGCGACCATGAAAAGCATCTGCCCGCTAGCTATCGCACGCGCGCCAACGCGCGCCCGCGTAACGCCGCGCTGGGCATCAACACCGCCGTGCTGCCCGAGGTCGGCGAGGGCTACGTCACCACCTCGAATAGGCCCATGCCTGATGACTTTACCAGCCACCAGTTCGCCCAGCACCTGGCCGCTCTCAATGATCTGACCCTGCCCCCCCGCACCCGCGCGACGAATCCTTTGCGCCGCACCTGGAGCTACCACTATGCCGGTGTCGTCGCCAAAGTCGGCAGCGATACCGTCACCCTCGAAAACTACAACCGGGAGACTTCCGAGAACTGGGCGGTGGACGACCTGTATATCCAACTCGCCCAGCAAGTCGCCGATTTTCGGAACTTCGCGCGCAGCATCCTTCAGGAGGGGCAGGCCAACGCCACCCGGATTCCGGCGGTCGCGCGCGACCGGACGAACTGGTGGCAGGACGTGGCGACCCAGTGGGAGGCCACCCTGCCGCAAGTGCGGGCCCAGTACACCGCCAACCAGCAGTTGATCGCCACCGCGATCGCCAATATCAAACAGACGCAAACCGAAGGGTTAAGCGTGGACAAGTCCACGCTTGCCCACTTCAAGATGTATGGCACGCGGACCGGCCAATCGTTCCACGAACAGTGGCGGGGCGGGACCATCGACCCGATCACGTTGCGTATCCGGGAATCGCTCACCGCCGCCAAAGCGGAGATTCAGGCGGATATGGAAGAGCGCCTGGCCGTCCTGCTACAGGCCGGGGTCCCCATGATCATGACCCAACAGATCAGGCGGCTACGGGACCGCTTCGCGCAGGAAATTCTGGCCGCTCCGACGATCCAGGATGTCCGCGTGGTGCGGCAGGCGATGGGCCACGCGATCAAGGCCCTGGCGAATCGCGCGGCCCGCGAATACGGAAGCACCGCCGCCGAGATCCTGGGCTTACCCGCCGCGCTGATTGCCCCCCAGGCCGGTGCCCTCGTGGTGCGGGGGCTGGTGGATAACTGGATCCAGGCGGCCAGCCCCCGCCAGCTACAGCAACATAACGATCACTTGCAAGCCCTCCGCACCCAGATCGCCGCGTTGGAGCGGGTGCGTGGCTCATGAACACGACGTAGGTGGCTCTGAACAGCAGTGCAGATCTCGGTGGTTTAATAAGGGATTTCCTGACCGACCTGGCCCACGCCAACCGCTCGGTACATACGCGCCGCGCCTACGCAACCGATCTGGCGCAGTTTTGCGGGCACTATCAACAGGATCTTGCGCATCGTGAGTAAACGACGTGCAACTGAAGATAGACAAACTCAGGCACAACGGCAGCCGTGAGCGAGGGGCTACACATCTTTCTACCGCTCATCAGGCAGCCCCCGTGCCTGGAAGAGTTAGGCAGGGCCTTGCGCATCCCGCACAGCGACTACGCATCTGAAATTAGACGGTCATCGCGCCCGACGGTGAAGATCACGCGCCGGCCGTCCGGGAGCCGCGCGGCCCGTTCCGCCACCCGCGTGCAGAGCTCGGCCAGGTCCCGATTCAAGGCCCGGTCGTTGAATGGGCGCACCTCCACCTGGACCCACTCCCGCTCCTGCCGCACCCGGCCCCGCAAGGCGAAAAACGGCACCAACCGCCCCCAGATCGCCGTCGCGTAGCTCGCCGGGAACCACGCGTCCCGCACATACATGGCCTATCAGGGTCTTGATCTTCCCGCACGAAGCAACGCATTAGAGCCTGTTTGAAAAGGTCAGGCGGCCAGGCGCCTAACCATCAGGCGGGTCATGGCGATGTAAATCAGGGCCTCGCTGCTGGCCGGCAGGGCCTCGTAATCCTTGCTCAAGAGGCGGCATTGCGTCAACCAGGCCAACGTGCGCTCCACCGCCCAGCGCCGCGGCAGCAACACAAAGCCCTTGGCCCCTTCCGGGCGTAACACCGGCTCCAGGAGGAACCACAAGTGCGTCGCGACCCAGTCTTCCAACTGCCCGCGATAGGTGCCATCCACCCACACCTTGTGCAGGCGCTTGCCGACCCCGCCCAGCCGCTGGAACACCTGCCGCGCCCCCGCCGGG
>DATGEF010000204.1:0-3286 GCA_035310405.1 Chloroflexia bacterium
CGGGCGAGGCATGCCTCGCCCCTACGGCGGATGACCACGCCCCGGCGCGGTCGAGGAGCGTCCCAGGGCACCCGGGCAAAATCCTGCCGAGCACCCCCATATGGCAAAGCAATTAGACGTAGACAGCAGAACCTGCTATACTGGCTCCTCTGCACTCGGTCCGAGTCGGGGCGATCACCACGCTCGCTCGGGGTCTTATGAGGAGCTGGCTGATATAATGCATGCTGGCCGGCAATGGCTAATTTCTATAATGCTGAAGTCTATTTCGGCCGAGGAGTTGCTTATGATTATGCGGGTGCGGCTGGCAGAAGAGCAACTACAGAAATTAGCAGCGCCGTGATTACCGGAGACAAAAGGTTGCCCGATCGACCCCCGGCCGAGGCGCGTGAATTGCTCGCCCCGCTTATCGAAGCGAACGAACTGCGCCAGCAGCGGAGGTACAAAGACGCGATCAGGGTGTACCTTCAGGCCCTGACTCGCTTCGGGGAGAACGCCGATCTGCTGGCGGCGGTTTCCATTTGCCAGCACTTGCTTTCTTCTGAGCCGGCAGGCAGTTGGCAAGACTCCCGCGATGCTATCGAGTCGATGACCCAGGCCATTAGATTAGAACCCGGCAGGGCGGAGTTCCATGCCCAGTTAGCACAGTACTGTTCCCTGGACCTTAACGACTACGCACGCGCTGCGGCTGAGTACCGGAAAGCCATTGCGCTGAATCCTAATGATGCAAGAACTTTGTTTAGCGCAGCGAGCGTCTACGGTGTACCCGAGCAAGTAGTGACCGTGGGGGAAGCGATCGGTTGGATGGAGGATGCTACGCGCCTGGCCCCCGGCGAAGTATTGTACCATGCGCGGCTCGCCTGGCTCTACCACGAAGCTGGCCGGAGGGCGGATGCAGTCCACGAATGGACAAAAGCCCTGCTGTGCCCGCGACCACTCGAAGGTGGGTATATTGAAGACGCTAAGTTAAGTAGCAATCAATCTGCGAGGGATGGGAGTGTATGAAGGCAGACGACATCCTGGTCTTTGGCGGTTCCGGCAGCCCGCACCTGACGCGCAAGATTTGCGAATATCTCCATGTTCAGCCGGGGTTGGGGGAGGTGCTGCACTTCTCGGAGGGCAACTTGTTCGTGCGTATCCTGGAGAACGTGCGCGGGCGGCAGGTCTACCTGGTGCAAAGCACGGCCTTCCCCACCAACGACAACTTCATGGAGTTACTCTTCTGGGTCGACGCCTTTCGCCGGGCCAGCGCGGCGCAGATCACCGTCATCATGCCCTATTTCAGCTATGCGAAGGGCGACAAGAAGGACGAGCCGCGGGTCTCCATCCGGGCGCGGGTCTGCGCGGATGCGATCGAGGTGACCGGGGCGGACCGGGTGGTGACGCTGGACCTCCACGCGCCCCAGATCCAGGGCTTTTTCCACATCCCGGTGGACGACCTGTACGCGCTGCCGGTGCTGGGCGCGGCGGTGCGGGCGCTCGATTTACCCGACCTAATCGTGGTCGCCCCCGACGTGGGGTTCGCCAAGAAGGCGCGGGGTTATGCACACTACCTGGGCACCACGCTGGCGATTGGCGACAAACAGCGCGTGGCCCACGACGAACAGGCCGAGGTGGTGGAGATCATCGGCGAGGTGCGCGGTAAGACAGCGCTGGTCGTGGATGACTTCACCATCTCCGGGGGTACGCTGGTGGATGTGGCGGTGAAGCTGCGGGAGCGGGGAGCGAAGGCGGTCTACGCGGCGATCACCCACGGTGTCTTTGCCCCCGGTTCCCAGGAGCGTATCGCGACCAGCCCTTTAGAGAAGCTCTTGATCACCGACTCGGTAGAGACACAACCGATCGCCTTCTGCAACAAGATCGAGGTGGTGTCCGTCGCGTCGCTATTGGGCGAGGCGATCCGGCGGATACATGCGCGGGAGAGTATCAGCATATTGTTCAGCAGCTAGCTGTAATATCCGCGCCCGCCGGACGTCATAAAAGATGAGAAGAATAGCGAGCCAGAAACGTCGCATGAGAACTCCTTCCTGAAGAGCAGAAACCCCTCGCCTGGGCCGGCGGGGGGTTTCTGTTTGCCACGCCGATCGCTACTGGTAAAACCAGAGATAGAACCCATCCAGGGGGTGCCCCGCAGCGTCCGGCACGAGCGTGAGTTGGAGCCGGGTGTGCGCCTGCGTGATCAGGGGGGCGGGCACCACGAACTCGGCCTCGCCCCAGCCGGCCGTGCCGGGATAGAACCAGAGGCCCGCATCCTGGCCGTCCACCGCGACCTGGACCCGCTGCGCCCCCGGGCTCAGGTAGCGCAAGACGAGCTTCAGGGCGCGGCCGGGCGTGGTCGCCACGGTCATTTGCTGCCAGCCCGGGACGCTGCGCCCCGTGTCGACATAGGGCGTGGCGGGCGCCGCGGCATAGGTCGCGCTCTTCAGCAGCGTGGTCGGGTAGACATCCCAGTGCCCCGTGCCGATCGTGTAGGCGTGGGCCTGCTCGGCGGCCAGGTTGCCCAGGTCGAGCTGATCCACGAGCTGGCGGCGCGGCGCGGGCCCTTTGGCCGGCAGGCCCAGGCGCAGGTCGGGCGTGAGCAGGCGGACGGTGAGCGGGGCGCCGGCGGGCAGCTGGCCGGCCGCATAGAGCCGGTAGCTACCGGCCGGCAACGTCGCCGTGGCCGATAGCGGCAGCCCCGCGGCGACCAGCCGGGTCGCCTGGCTCGATCCATCCTCGACCAGCTCCAGGTAGTCGAGACGCGCCGCGCCCGCGGCCTCCGCACGCAAGGTCACGCCGTGCGCCGCCGGCAGCACCAGGTGCGCCAGGTAGACCGGGTCGCTCCCCAGGCCGCCCGTAACCACCACCTTGGCCGCGGGCTGCTCCGTGTCGTCGGCGCGATGGTCCAGCAGCGGCTGATCGGCGGTGTGGATCGCCTCCCAATGCGCCTGGTAGACCGGGACGTCGTCGCCGGAGGTCACCGTGTTGTGGAGCAGGTGCGTGCGGTGGATCTCGGTCAGGAAGCCGGGCAGGCGCACGAGCTCCGGGAACCAGCTGTCGTAGACGATGAAGTAGTCGGGCCGCTGGGCCAGGGGCCGGGCCAGCAACTGGTCGAAGATGGGAGCGTCGCCCAGGTGGCGCAGGCCGGCCAGGTCGTTGCTGGTCAGGCCCACCAGGTCGACCGTGTAACGGTTCCCGTAATACTTCATCGCCCCGGCATCGTTGATGGCGATGCGCGCGTCCGCCGGCAAGTACGCCGCGATCCAGTGCCCCAGGGCGACCTGTTGCCGGTAGATGTCGGCCGCGTTCT
>DATGEF010000205.1:0-9506 GCA_035310405.1 Chloroflexia bacterium
ACGGTCCCGCCCACCAGCACGTCCACCAGCACCCCGACGAGCACGCCGACCGCCACCAATACCCCGACCGCCCCGCCCTGCACCCCGCAGCCGGCCAGCTGGGCCAGTGGGCCGGCGCTGGCCCAGCCGGTCGCCCGGGCCGCCGGGGTCTATTTCCCGCCCAACGGCCACTTCTATCTGCTGGGCGGGCGCAGCAGCGATAGCGCCGGCGCCGATCTCCTGCACCCCGCCGAGTACGACCCCGCGACGAGTACCTGGACCACGAAAGCCGCCACGTTTGCCACCAACCAGGTCGGCGACCTGGCCGCCGGCGTGCTCACCGTCGCGGGCACGCCCTATATCGTGGCCGTGGGCGGCGCGGCCAGCGGCGGCACGACGACGACCGGCGAGGTGCGCCTCTATAACCCGACCGCCGATAGCCTGACCGTGCTGAGCAGCGACCCCTGGCCGCCCGGCGCGACCGCCAGCACGCTGCCCGGCGGCTACGCCGTCCAGAACGACAAGCTCTACATCCTGGGAGGCTTCCAGCTGACCACCGGTATGGTCGCGGCGATCTGGGAATTCGATCCCGCCCGGCCCGCGGGGAGCCGCTGGCTGCAAAAAGCGGCCAGCCTGCCGATCCCGCTGGGCGCGATCCCGGCGGCCACGATCGGCAGCTATATCTACACGGGCGGCGGCACCACCTGGAGCGGCAGCGCCGCGGTGGACGATGCCCACGCTTTCCGCTATGACCCGGCCGCCGATCTCGTGCTGGCCTTGCCCGATCTGCCGCAGGCCACCGGCGAGACCCGCGCCGTGGCCTATCGCGGCCAGCTCTGGGTCCTCGGCGGCGGGCGCACGGCGCCCAACCCGAGCAGCGCGGTGCAGGTCTATGACCCGGGCACGAACCACTGGAGCAGCGGGCCGGCTTTCGCCACGCCGCGCCGCAACTTCCCGGCCGACGCCGGCGGGGCCAACATCTACCTGGCCGGCGGCTACGCCCCCGCCGTGCCGGGCGCCACCCTGGAGATCTACCAGCCCGCGGGCGTCTGCGCCGTGCAGTGGACCGCGACGCCCGGCCCGCCCGGCGCCGCCCTGGCCGCGCCCGGGATCTTCTTCGACGCCGCCCACAACACCCAGGTCTTCGTCGGCGGCAATAACGGCGTCAAGAAGGCCTACAGCGGCACCGGCACCCCCCTCTGGAGCGTGAGCCTGCATGGCGCGGTGGGCGACCGGGCGCCGATCGTCCCCAGCGGCGGCAGCAATTGGGTCTTCGTCACCAGCCAGGACGGCTGGGTCACCGCGCTGGACGCGGCCACCGGCGGCCTGGGCTGGCAGCAACAAATCGCGGCCAGCGTCGTGGCCGGGATCGCCTACCAGCCCAACGTCGCCGTCGGCGGCACGGTCTATAACCTCGTCTTCGCCGGCACCTATACCGACACCACGCCCGCCGGCAACGCCCTGGTCGCGCTCGACGCCGCGACCGGCCGCCCGGTCTGGACTTTCACCGGCACGGCCACGGCCACGCTCGGGCTGATCCCCACCGAGCCCGTCGTCGATTGGGCCACCAACACGATCTACTTCGGGACCAAAGACGTGACCGGCGGCGGGGGCGGCGGGATCTGGGCCGTGCGGACCACCGACGGCACGGCCCGCTGGTTCCAGGGGGGGCTCGGCGCCGTCAGCGGCGGGGTGCCGTCCCTCGGCGGCGCGGGCCATACGCTCTATCTCGCGACGGTACGGCCCGGGCCGGTGTTCACGCTGCAAGCTCTTGACACTACCAACGGCGGCGCGGTACAATGGTCTTACACGCCGCCGGCCGCCACCGGACAATTCCTCGGCGTCCCCTGGGTGGAAGGCGCGTACGTCTACGCCAGCGCGGGCGATGCGGTCTATGCGCTCCAGCAGGCGACGGGTAACCCGCACCCGGGCTGGACGGCGGGGCCGGCCCCGGTGCCGGGCGCGGCGTCGCCCCTGCTGCTCTCGGCCCCCGGGAACGCCAGCCTGTATGTCGGCGCGAACAATGGCTACTTCTACCGGCTCAATATGGCGGACGGCACGCTGGTCCGCCGGCTGCCGATCGGTTCCGGCGCGGTCGGCGATGCCACCTACGATTATCTGCGCGACGCCTTCTACCTGTGCCTGAGCGGAGTGCTCTTCTCGGTGCAAGACAATTATTAGCTATTAGCCGCAGCAGAAAGGACCGGATTCATGCCCAGACTCATGCAAAATCGGCGCCAGATGCTGGCCCTCGGGGTGGCCGGCCTCGGGCTCCTGGGGCTGCTCGGCCTGCTGCTGGTCGCCGGAGCGCCCGCGGGCGGGAGCGCGGCCGCGGTGGCCGGGCCGCGGTTGGTCGCGGTGGGGCTCTATGCCAGCCGCCAGGACGCCGGCGCGCCCCGCCGCCAGTTCTCGGCCAGTGCCGATAATGAGATCTATGTCGCGCTGCGCTGGAGCGGGCTGAGCGGCATGCACGACGCCTACGTCCACGTGACCAGTCCCGACGGCGCCGTCTACCAGGTGCTCGACGTGCCCTTCACCAGCGGCCCGGCCCCCACCGGCGGGCAGCCGCTCACGCGCCAGCAGCCGGGCGTCCTGCACCCCGTCGCCGTCCAGGTGGCCGATACGACGAGTGGCCCCTCCCTGGTCTGGGGCCAGGTGCCTATCGCCGGCAGCTGGATGAGCCGCCTGCCCGGCCCCTGGCACCTCGACGTCACCCTCGACGGCGGCCAAACCGTCCGCGGCTCCGCCAAATGGACCCTCACGCCGTAAGATCAGTCGTCAGTCGTCAGTCGTCAGTCGTCAGTGAGTCGAGTCGGCAGTCAGCAATCGGCGGTCGGCAGTCGTTGATCGACCGGGAGCATCCCAGCGGAACCCTCTCCCGCGCACGGGAGAGGGCAGGGTGAGGGCCGCCGGCCTCCCTGACGCCCCGCGCCCCCTATCCCCCAAAAGTCCGGGGTCGCCTAGCCCATTAGTCCTCAGTTTGTCCCCAGTTTTCGGCCGGCGCCAATTTTTGGTATACTTACTTCAGGTTTTCCGCGCCATTATTCTCTCATATCCGCTCCCGGCTAGTAGTTAGTCTTTCTAGTCTTTCTAGTAGATAGTGTGCCCTCCAGCGTGACTTAACGGGAGGGGTGCTAGCGCCCTCTACGATTGGCATGTAGTGGCGGCTGTAGTCCCACTAGCTAGAGCGTTTCAATCAGGAGGCTCTCTTTCGATGGACAATAACGTCTACTCCAGGGTGGGAGGGGGGCGGCTCGTCCTCGTCGGCTGTCTCTTGGTGCTGGCGGCGGCCGGCGTCTATGCCGCCGGGCACCAGGCCCCCGCAGTCCCGAGTTGGGGGAGCGGGCCCGCCGCGCCCAGCGGGGGCCAGGCAGCCGGCGGTGGCTCCGCCGTCGACCCTAATGCCCCGGTCCCGCTCTATAGCGGCCCGAACGGCAGTATGGTGGTCCCGGAAGTTCACCATGGCCTCTCCCGGCCGTTGCGGGAGATCCCGCCCCTGCTGCCGGTCACTTCGGGAAAGCCCCGAACGGAAAAGAACGAAGGGGTGGCCCTCGCCGACATCAAAGGCGGGCCCGATCCCGTGCTGCAACAGTCCTTCCACCCGTTCCAGGGGTTGACGGGCCCGGTGCCCCAGATCCCGGCGCCGACCATCAGCTTCAACGGTCTCAACTTCCAGACGGCCGCCGCCTGCTGTTTGCCGCCCGATACCGATGGCGCCGTCGGCCCCAACCATTTCGTACAGCTAGTTAATTCCGCCCTCCAGGTGTTCAATAAAAACGGTACCTCGGCCGCGGGCCCCGTCCAGATCAACAGTCTCTGGAGCGACGGCTCGCCCTGCCAGACCCGCAACGACGGCGACCCCATTACGCTCTATGATCGCCAGGCCAACCGCTTTATCATCAGCCAGTTCACCTCCAAAAAGCCCTACTATGAATGCATCGCCGTCTCACAAACCAGCAACCCGACCGGCGCCTGGTATACCTACAGCTTTGACCTGCTTACCGGCACCACCTTCGCGGACTACCCCCACTTCGGCGCCTGGCCCGACGGCTACTACATGAGCGCCAACATGTTCGCCCCCAGCTATGGCGGCCCCAAGCCTTTCGTCTTCGACCGCATCAAGATGCTACAGGGCCAGGCCGCCACTTTCCAAACAATCGGCGCCCTCGGCAACACCCATAATCCGCTGATGCCCGCGGACCTGGACGGCCCGACCGCGCCGCCCACCGGCGAAGCCAACCTCTACCTGGAGTACGGCAACCCGATCCAGATGTACCGCTACCATGTCGACTGGGTCACCCCGGCTAATACGACCTGGACAGCCATCGGTAGCGTGACGCCGGCGGCCTTCACCGGCCTGGCGCAAAACTCCATCCCCGAGCCCGCCGGCGGCAGCAATATCGATAGCCTGGGTGACCGCTTCATGTTCCGCCTGGCCTATCGGAATTTCGGCGACCACGAAGGCTACGTGATCAATCACTCGGTGGTGGCCGGCACCTCGGGCGCCCCCCGCTGGTATGAGCTACGCAGCACCCCGGTCAACACCAACCCGACCCTCTACCAGCAGGGTACCTATAACCCGGACGCCGTCTATCGCTGGATGGGCAGCACCGCGCTGGATCACTTCGGCGATCAGGGCCTCGCCTACAGCGTTTCGGACGCGAGCAGCACCTATCCGGGCATACGCTACACCGCCCGGCTGCTCACCGATACCCTCGGCGTCATGCCCCAGGGTGAGGGCACGCTCTTCACCGGCGCCGCCGACCAGACCATTGGCACCCGTTGGGGCGATTACAGCCAGCTGACCCTGGACCCCGTGGACGATTGCACCTTCTGGTTCACCAGCGAATACGCCCAGAACGGCGGCACTAACCCCGGCTACTGGGCCACCCGGATCGGTTCATTCAAGCTGCCGTCGTGCGCGATCCAGGCGATGTCGGCGCTGACCGGCACGGGCGCCGCTCTCTCGCCCCCCGGCATCCTCTGGAATGGCGCCACCAGCCAGATCTTCATCGGCAGCAACAGCGGCGTCAAGCAGCTCTTTACCTACACCGGCGCCGGCCCCTTCACCGCCGCCTGGACCGCCAGCCTGACCAGCGGCACCGCCGCTAACCAGGGGCGTGGCCCCATCGTCGCCGTCAACGGCGCCAATCGCGTCTTCGAGACCTCCCAGGACGGCTGGCTCACCGGCCTCACCGCCAGTTCCGGCGCCCTCTTCTGGCAAAAACAGCTCGCCTCCGGCCTCGGCGGCAACCTGCTCGTCGCCGCCCCCGCCTATCTCGGCGCCGGCACCGGCCCCAGCGGCCAGGGCCTGCTCTTCGTCGGCACCTACACCACCACCGCCGCGACCAATGCCGTCTATGCCCTCGACGCCGCCAACGGCAATCTCGTCTGGACCTTCACCAACGGCGGCGTGCTCGGCAACATCACCACCGTGCCGATGGTCGATTGGACTAACCGCCGCCTCTACTTCGGCACCAACGCCGTCGGCGGCACGGGCGGCGGCGTCTGGTCCCTCGACGCCCTGACCGGGGCCCTGCGCTGGTCCAACACGACTAGCGGCAATGTCGTCAGCAGCGCCCCCACCCTCAGCGGCGACAATAACACGCTCTACATCGGCACCGTCAACGGCGGCACGAACACCTTCTCCGCGCTGCGCGCCGCGACCACCGGCACCGCCCGCTGGTCGACCACCGCCCCCGGTCAATTCAACGGCGCCGTCTGGGTCGACAGCAGCGGCCTCTATGCCGCCGCCGGCAACCAGGTGCTGGCCTACACCGATAACGGCGTACAGACCAGCGCCACGCCCAAGTGGGCCGGCGTCGCCGTCCCCGGCGCCGGCACCCCCGCCTCCCTCGCCCTGGCCGGCAAGTCCTACCTGGTCGCCCCGGGCAGCGACGGCAATCTCTACCAGATCGACCTGGCGACGGGCACCGTCAACAGCCGCGGCGGCCCCGGCCCCACCCCGCTCAAGGTCGGCCCCACCGCCCTCAGCGACGTGACTTATGACTACCTGCGCGATGCCCTCTATATGACCGTCAACGGCATCCTCTACGCGATCCCAGGCAACTTCTAGAATGGAGGGCCGGCGCTCACTCCGCCGGCCCCCACCCGGTCGCCGGCCCTTAGCAGCAAGGAGATCCGCTCATGAACCAGACACTAACCGCCCGCCGCGGACTGTTGGCCGCTCTGGCCGGCCTCGGTCTGCTCGGCCTGCTGGGACTCGCCGCCAGCGCCGCGACCACCCCCCCCAGCGCCGCCACCCTGGCCGGGCCCGGCCCGCAACTCGCCAGCCTGACGCTGAGCGCCATCCCTCAGAACACCGGCGCCCCCCGCACCAGCTTCAGCACCAGCGCCGACAATGCCATCTATGTCCAGATGGTCTGGACCCACCTCAGCGGCATGCACGACGCCTATCTGCACATCACCGGCGCCGATGGCGCGCTCTACCAGGTGCTCGACGTGCCCTTCACCACGCAGGCCGGGCCGGCCGGCGCGGCCGCGGTGACGAGGGCGCAGCCGGGCGCCTTGCACCCGGTGAGCGTGCAGGTGGCCCCAGCCACGGCCGGGGGCAACGCCGTCTGGGGCGCCGTGCCGATCGCCGGCAGCTGGATGGTACGCCTGCCCGGGCGCTGGCACCTCGACGTCACGCTCGACGGCGGCCAGAGCGTCTACGGCTCCGTCAAGTGGACCCTCACGCCGTAAGTCAGACGAGTAGGCAGTAGGCAGTAGGCAGGGCGACGAGTCGGCAGCCGGCGGTCGTCGGCGATGAGCGGTGGGGCCGTGCAGTTACTCTGCACGGCCCTGCTGGAACTCGGTTACGGATCTATACTGCCCCGCAAATGGGGTATAATGTTCCTAGCCGTTAAGCTCGTCGATTCAGCCCTGGTCCCCGGCGCGGGCCCGGGCAGCGGCTAATTGCTATCTTCGGGTTTCTTCACTCTCACACCCCTTCACAGGTACTCTCACAGGTAAGGAGCAACTCATGCACAGGCGTCACTGGTTCTACGGCCTGGCCGCCGCCGGCTTGCTGATCCTCCTCGGCATCGGCGCCGCGACACAGTCCGCGCTGGCCCACCCCGCCGACCCCCTCGCCCCGGGCGCCGCCGCCCCGGACACCCCGCAGATGGTGGCGGGGCATTCGTATCACAACGACACCTCGCCAGCGTTGCGTGACATGCCGCAATTGCCGATCCAGCCGCGCGGTCAGGCACACGAAGCGAATGCCAATCCGTCGATCGCCACTGGGCACAAAGATGCCCCCGACACCGTCGTGCAACACGCCTTTGGCCCCCTGGCCGTGCCCACCCCCATCCTCAACTTCGACGGCGTCCCCTTCCCCGGCGTGGTCTGCAACTGCGCCCCGCCCGACACGGACGGCGAAGTGGGCGCCACCCAGTACGTCCAGATGGTCAACGAAGGCTACCAGGTCTTCAACAAGAACACCGGCGGCTCCGTGCTCGGCCCGGCGGCGATCAGCAGCATCTGGACCGGCTTCGGCGGCGTCTGCGAAACCAACGGCGATGGCGACCCTGTGGTGCTTTACGACCAACTGGCCAACCGCTGGCTGATCAGCCAGTTCGCCGGCTCAGGCACGCCCACCGACGAGTGCATCGCGGTCTCCACGACCAACGACGCCACCGGCAGCTATAATCGCTACGGCTTCCACCTCGGCAGCAACTTCTTTGATTATCCCAAGCTGGGCGCCTGGCCCGACGCCTACTACATGGGCGACAACGTCTTCAATGCGGCCGGCAGCAGATATCTCGGCCCGCAGCCGTTTGCCTTCGACCGCCCCGCCATGCTGGCCGGCACCACCGCGACTTTCGTGACCACCGCCGGTCCGCTGAGCACCGCGCTCGGCTTCATGTTGCCGGGCGACCTGGATGGCAGCATCCTGCCGCCGGCCGGCGCCCCGAACCCCTTCCTGAGCACCGCGGGGGCCACCTGGCCCCTGTATAAGTTCCATGTCGACTTCATCACCCCGGCCAACAGCACCTTCACCACCGTCAACAGCCTGACCCCGGCCGCCTTTACGGCGCTGTGCGGCACCTGTGTGCCCCAATCGGGCACGGGCAATACGCTGGATACCCTCTCCGACCGGGCCATGTTCCGCTCGGCCTACCGGCGCTTCGCCGATGGGCATGAGTCGCTGGTCGGCAATAAGAGCGTCAACTCGGGGGGCGTGGCCGGGGTCCGCTGGTGGGAGATCAATAATCTCACCGCGGGTACCCCGGGCTTCGTGCAGCAGAGCACCCTCCAGCCGGATACGACCTGGCGCTGGATGGGCGCGACCGCCATGGACACCCTCGGCGACATGGCCCTGGGCTACAGCGCCTCCAGTGCCGCCATCTTCCCGCAACTCCGCTACACGGGGCGTTTAGCGAGCGATGCCCCGAACACGATGCAGGCGGAAGTCCATCTGTTCGACGGCACGGGGTCACAGACCGGGACCCTCTCGCGCTGGGGGGACTACAGCGACATGACCGTCGACCCAGTCGATGATTGCACCTTCTGGTACACCAACGAG
The DNA here is from genome assembly GCA_035310405.1 of Chloroflexia bacterium. GTDB lineage: Bacteria > Chloroflexota > Chloroflexia > QHBQ01 > JAICKM01 > JAICKM01. The sequence goes on from DATGEF010000205.1 coordinate 8,510, forward strand.
TACATCCCCAGCAACGGCTCATTCAACTGGCGCACGCGCATCGGCAACTTCAAGTTCCCCGGCTGCGGCGCCACGACGCCGACGCCCACCAACACAGCGACCAGCACGGCCACCAACACCGCCACCAACACGCCGGTGCCCCCCACCAACACGCCGGTGCCCCCCACCAACACGCCGATGCCCCCCACCAACACGGCCGTCCCGTCCAATACCGCGACAAGCACCGCCACCAACACACCCACCAACACGGCCACCAACACGGCCGTCCCGTCCAACACCGCGACGCGCACCGCCACCAACACACCCACCAACACGCCGGTGCCGCTGACCAACACGCCGACTAACACGGCCACCAACACGCCGGTGCCCCCCACTAACACGCTGGTGCCGCCAACCAACACGCCGACTAACACGGCCACCAACACAGTCGTCCCGTCCAACACCGCGACGCGCACCGCCACCAACACGGCCGTCCCGTCCAACACGCCGACGAGCACCGCCACCAACACGGCCGGGCCCAGCGCCACCAACACGGTCGTCCCGTCCGCGACCCGTACCGCCACCAACACGGCCGTCCCATCCAACACCGCGACGAGCACCGCCACCGCGTCGCCCAGCCCCTCGCCGGGCACGCCGACCCCGTCCAACACGCCGACGGTCAGCTCGGACCCGACCCCGACCTTCCCCCCGCCCAGCGACACGCCCACCAGCACCGCCACGGCGATCACACCCACGCCGGGCACGCCGACGACCGCGCCGAGCAGTACGCCGACGGCGACAACTCCGCCCACCGCGACCGATACCGCCACGGCGACGACCCCGCCCAGCGATACGCCGACCGCTTCGCCGACCAACACCGTCCCGCCCAATAGCACCGCGACCCCGACGGCGACGAGCCCCCCCGCGACGGCCACGCCGACGGTCTGTGCCCTCGTGACGCAAGGGGCGCTGACCACCGCCGACCCCCAGGAGACCCTGCGCCTGTTCCGCAGCGACC
>DATGEF010000206.1:0-10666 GCA_035310405.1 Chloroflexia bacterium
CGCGCGGTGCCTGATCATCGGCGAGGTGGCCCAGACCCATGATGGCAGCCTGGGCCTGGCCCATGCCTTTATCGACGCGATCGCCGGCGCGGGCGCCGACGCGGTCAAGTTTCAGACCCATATCGCCGCCGCGGAGAGCACGCCCGCCGAGCCCTGGCGAGTCCCGTTTAGCCGGCAAGACGCCACGCGCTATGCCTACTGGCAGCGCATGGAGTTCACGGAAGCGCAATGGGCGGGCCTCAAGCAACATGCCGACGATCGGGGCTTACTCTTCTTAAGCTCGCCATTCTCCCTGGAGGCCGTCGCGCTGCTGGAGCGGGTGGGGGTCGCCGCCTGGAAGGTGGCGTCCGGCGAAGTCGGCACGGGCCCCCTCCTGGAGCGGATGATCGCCAGTGGCCCGCCGTTCCTGCTGTCGACGGGCATGAGCCCGCTAGCCGAGATCGACCAGGCGGTCGCGCGGCTGCAAGCGGGTGGGCGGCCCCTGGCGGTGCTCCAATGCACGACGGCCTATCCCTGCCCGCCCGAAAAAATCGGCCTGAACCTGATCCCGCTGTTCCGCGCGCGCTATGGCTGCGCCGTGGGGCTCTCGGATCACTCCGGCACGATTTACCCGGGGCTGGCCGGGGCCGCCCTGGGCCTCGACGTGCTGGAAGTGCATGTCACGCTGAGCCGCGAAATGTTCGGCCCCGATGTGCCGGCCTCCGTGACCACGGCGGAGCTCCGCCAGCTGGTGGACGGCATCCGGTTCGTCGAGCAGATGCTGGCCCACCCGGTGGATAAAGATGCCCTGGCCGCCGAAGCGGCCCCGTTGCGCCACCTGTTTACGAAAAGCGTGGTGGCCCGGGTCGCGCTGCCCGCCGGCATCATCTTGCAAGCGGAACATCTGGTGGTCAAAAAACCGGGCACGGGGATCCCGGCCGCGTCCCTGCCGCAGGTGGTGGGGCGCCGGCTGCGCCGGCCGGTGACCGCGGATACCTTATTACACGAAGAAGATCTCCTGTGACGAACCTGCATAGGCCGCGCCGGATCTGTGTCGTCGTGACGGCGCGCCCCAGCTATAGCCGGATCAAGACGGCCCTGCAAGCGATCCAGGCCCATCCCGGCCTGGAGCTCCAATTGGTGGTGGCGGCCTCGGCCCTGCTCGACCGCTACGGCAGCGCGGTCCAGTATATTGAAGAGGACGGCTTCCAGATCGCCGCGCGGGTCTATATGGTGCTCGAAGGCGAAAACCTGGCCGCGATGGCCAAGACGACCGGGCTCGGCCTCCTGGAACTGGCCACGGTCTTTGATAACCTGAAGCCCGACATGGTGCTCACCATCGCCGATCGCTACGAGACGCTGGCCACCGCCATCGCCGGGGCCTATATGAACATCCCGGTGGCCCATGTGCAGGGCGGCGAGATCACCGGCTCGATCGACGAGAAAGTGCGCCACGCCGTAACCAAGCTGGCCGATCTGCACCTCGTCTCGACCGCGCAAGCCGCCGAGCGCGTCATCCGCATGGGCGAAGACCCGGCCTGCGTCTTTGTCACCGGCTGCCCGTCGATCGACCTGGCGGCGCAGGTCCTGCGCGACCCGACGCTCAACTTTGACCCCTTCGCCAAGTACGGCGGGGTCGGCGACCTGGTCAATCTGGCCGCGGGCTATATCGTGGTTATGCAACATCCCGTGACCACAGAGTATGGGGTGGCCCGCGCGCAGGTGACGGAAACGCTGTACGCGGTGCACGATAGCGGCCTGCCCGTCCTCTGGTTCTGGCCCAATGTCGACGCCGGCGCGGATGGCACATCGGGGGGTATCCGCGCCTTCCGGGAAATCGCGCGGCCGGAGAATATCCACTTCTTCAAAAACATGGCCCCGACCGACTTCTTACGGCTGCTGTATAACAGCCGCTGCCTGGTGGGCAATTCGAGTGTCGGCATCCGCGAGTGTTCCTTCCTCGGCGTGCCGGTGGTCAATATCGGGTCCCGCCAGGCCGGCCGCGACCGCGGCGCGAATGTGCGGGATGTCGGATATGCCCGCGCGGAGATCGCGGCCGCGATTCGCCAGCACTCCGCCAACGGCCGGTACCCGCAGGACGGGCTCTACGGGGATGGCGCGGCCGGCGAACGGATCGCGCGTCTGCTGGCCGCAGTGCCTTTACGCATCGAAAAGAGGCTGACGTACTAATATGGCTTCGCGAAAGCAGCAGCCTTCATGACGGCGCACCCTCACTCCCCCGCCCCGTTGCGCGTGCTCGGCCTGGTGCCGGCGCGGGGCGGCTCGAAGGGCATCCCGCGCAAGAATATCCGCCTGCTGGGCGGGAAGCCGCTTCTGCACTATACGGCCGAGGCGGCCCGGGCCGCGCACGGGCTGGCCCGCGTGATCTTGAGCACGGAAGATGCCGAGATCGCCGCCGTCGGCCGGCGCTGTGGGCTCGACGTCCCCTTCGTCCGCCCCCTGGACCTGGCGCACGACGACACGCCGACCCTGCCCGTGGTGCAACACGCCGTGCGCTGGCTGGAGGCGCAGGGGGAGCTCTTTGACGCGATTTGCCTGTTGCAGCCCACCAACCCGCTACGTACGGCCGCTACCATCGACGCCTGTATCGACCTCCTGGCCACCAGCCAGGCGGACTCGGTCATGACGATCCTCCCCGTGCCCGCGGAGTACAACCCGCATTGGGTGTACTTCCAGGATGCCGACGGGTGCCTCCAGTTGAGCACGGGGGCTGTGCGCCCGATCCCCCGGCGGCAGGCGTTGCCGCCAGCGTTCCACCGGGAAGGCTCGGTCTATGTCACGCGGCGCGACGTCGTGATGGCCGCGGACAGCCTGTATGGGACCCAGGTGCGCGGCTACCTGGTGGACCCGGCCCACAGCGTCAATATCGACGGCCCGGCGGACTGGGCGCGCGCGGAACAGCTCCTGGCGGCGGGGAGGCCCTGAGATGTGCGGCATTGCGGGTATCTGCGGCGCGGGTTGGCGCCCCTCCCAGCTGGCGGCCATGGTCGCCCGGCAAGCGCATCGCGGGCCGGATTCCCAGGGCGTGTATGTGAATGCCGCCCACACCGCCGGGTTGGGCCATAACCGGCTGAGCATCATCGATCTGTCCAGCGCAGGGGACCAGCCGATGGCCAGCCACGACGGCCGGCTGCAGATCGTCTTCAACGGCGAGATTTACAATTACCGCGAGCTGCGCGCCGAGCTCGGGGCCTATCCCTACCGCAGCCAGAGCGACACCGAGGTGATCCTGGCCGCCTATGCGCGCTGGGGGCTGGACTGTCTGGACCACCTGGTGGGTATGTTCGCCTTTCTGTTGTGGGACGAGCCCGCCGGCCGCCTGTTCGCGGCGCGCGATCGCTTCGGCGTCAAACCTCTGTATTATGCCGCGCCGCCGGGCGGCGGGCTCCTGCTGGCGAGCGAGATCCCGGCCCTGCACGCGGCCGGCGTGGCTGCGCGCCCCGATGCGGTCAGCTGGGCGACTTACCTGGCCCGGGGGCTCTGCGATCATGGCGCGCGCACGTTCTGGGCGGATATTCAGGCCCTGCCCGCCGGCCACGCCCTGACCTGGCAGGCCGGGGCCCCGCGGATCTGGCGCTGGTATGACCTGGCGGCGCGCGTCGGCCCGGCCTGGGACGCCCGCCCGCCGGCCGTGGTGCAGGAAGAATACCTGGCCCTCTTGACCGAGAGCGTGACTCTGCGCTTCCGGTCCGATGTGCCGGTCGGCATCAATCTGAGCGGCGGCCTGGACTCGTCCATCCTGTTAGGGCTGGTGCAGGCCCTCCAGGGGCCGGCCAGTGATGTGCAGGCCTTTACCTATGTCACGGGCGACCCGGCCTATGATGAGCTGCCCTGGGTGCGCCAGATGCTGGCCCAGACCCAGCACCCCTCGATTGTCTGCCCGCTGGCGCCCGCCGAGGTGCCCGCCCTGGCCGCGTCGGTCCAGGCGCACCAGGCCGCGCCCTTCGGCGGCCTCCCGACTCTGGCCTATGCCCGGCTGTTCGAGGTGGCCCGCGCCCAGGGGGTGATCGTGCTGCTGGATGGGCAGGGTCTAGATGAGCAATGGGCCGGCTATGATTACTACGCCGCCCCGGCCGGCAGCGCCGCCCTGGTGCAGGGCACCGCCGACTCCCCCGTCCGCCCGGAGTGCCTCCACCCCGACTTCCGCGCCCTGGCCGAGTCCCTGCCGCCGATCCAGCCGTTTACCGATCCGTTGCAGAATTTGCAGTACCGGGATAGCTGCTATACCAAGATCCCGCGGGCGCTGCGCTTTAACGACCGGGTGTCCATGCGCGCGTCGACCGAGCTGCGCGAGCCCTTCCTCGACCATCGCCTGTTCGAACTGGCGTTGCGCCAGGCCCCCGACCGCAAAATCCGCGATGGACAGGGGAAGTGGCTGTTACGCCAAATGGCCCGCCGCCTGCTGCCCGGCGGGCTGGTCGCGGCGCCGAAGCGCGCCCTCCAGACGCCCCAGCGCGAGTGGCTGCGCGGCCCCCTCCGGCCGTGGGCGACCGCCTGCATCGAGGCGGCCCTGGCCGCCCACGGGGGGGACTGGCTCGACGGGCCGGCGGTCCGGGCCACCTGGCAGGCCTATTGTGCCGGCGCGGGCGATAACAGCTTCTATGTCTGGCAGTGGGTGAATCTCGGCCTGATGCAGCTGCCGAGCCTGGTCACCTGTTGAGGATTAGCCGCTGTCGCGCCGGGGGCGGACCGCGAGAGGATCGTCCATGCACCATCTGATTACACGCACCGTCAAGCGCACCTTTGCGCGGGCGGGGTTACAACTGAGCAGCACGGCGAATACGATCGTGATCCCGAAGCCGCGCCCCGGTCCCCCCACGTTTCGCTGTACCGGGATCGAGTGGGGGGCGCCCGGCATTGACCGGTTTATGCGGGGGCCGTTGACGCAGTACGCCCCGGAATATCAGGCCTTCCCGCAGGCGCCGGATGGCGATCCGCGGCACTACTTTTGGGACAATTCGTTCTTTGGCTTGACCGACGCCGCGGTCTGTTATGCGCTGATCCGCAGTCGCCAGCCGGCCCTGGTCGTCGAGGTCGGCAGTGGCTACAGCTCCCGCCTGATCCGCAGCGCGCTGGACCAGAACGGGCGGGGCCGGCTCCTCTGTATCGATCCCAGCCCGCGCGCCCCGGTGGACCAGGTGGCGCATGAATATCAGCAACGGGAAGTCCAGACCTTGCCCGTGCGCTGGTTTCGCGATCTGCCGACCGGCTCGGTCGTGTTCATCGACTCCAGCCACCTGGCCGGGACCGGGAGCGACGTCAATTTCCTGTTTCTCGAAGTGCTCCCGGAGCTGCAGCCGGGAGTGTTAATCCATATCCATGATATCTACCTGCCCGACGACTATCCCACCTCCTGGAATATTGACCGGAAGTTTAACTATAGCGAGCAGTATCTCCTGCACAGCTTGTTATGCTATAGCTATGGCTTTCGGGTGGTCTGGCCGGGCCGCTGGGTGCTGCAGCAGCGCGCGGCCGACCTGCGGCAAATTCTGGGCCCCGGCGCCGATCTCGGGCGCCACTGCAGCTTCTGGATGGAACGCACGGTAACGGATCGCGGAACGGATCCACGGGGAGTCGAATGAGCAATCTGGCGATTAATGTCAAAGGGCTATCCAAGCAATACCGCATCGGCAGCCAGCAGCAGCGGTCCTATAAGACCTTGCGCGACACCCTGGCCGACGCGGCCGGGGCGCCGTGGCGCGCGGTCCGGGCGATCGCCCGCCCGGACCCGGCCCGGCCGGCGCGCGCCGATAACCTATTCTGGGCGCTCCGGGATGTGTCGTTTGACATCCAGCAGGGCGAGGTCGTGGGTATTATCGGGCGCAACGGCGCCGGCAAGAGCACCCTGCTCAAAATCCTATCGCGGATTACGTCGCCGACCAGTGGCTATGGCGAGATCCATGGCCGGGTCGCCTCGTTGTTGGAGGTGGGCACGGGCTTCCACCCGGAGCTGACCGGGCGGGAGAATATCTCGCTGAACGGGGCGATCCTGGGCATGAAGCGCACCGAGATCGCCCGCAAGTTTGACGAGATCGTGGCTTTCGCCGAGGTCGAGAAGTTCATTGACACGCAGGTGAAGTATTATTCGAGCGGGATGTACCTGCGCCTGGCCTTTGCCGTCGCCGCCCACCTGGAGCCGGAAATTTTGCTGGTGGACGAGGTACTGGCCGTGGGCGATGCGCGGTTCCAGCGCAAATGCCTCGACAAGATGCAGGATGTGGGCCAGCAGGGCCGAACCGTTTGTTTTGTCTCGCACAACATGCCGGCGATCACCCGGCTCTGCCCGCGCACGATTTTGCTGGACGATGGCCGGGTCTTGCGCGATGGGCCCTCACACCAGGTGGTCAGCACCTACTTGAACTCGGGCATCGGCACGATGGCCGCCCGGACATGGCCCGACCCGGCCAAGGCGCCCGGCAACGACATCGTCCGCCTGCGCGCCGTGCGTGTGCGTAGCGAGGACGGCTCGGTGACCGAGGCGATGGACATCCGCCAGCCGATCGGCATCGAGATGGAATACGAGGTGCTCACCCCCGGCCAGGTGCTGGTGCCCAATTACCACGTCTTCAACGAAGAGGGGGTTTATCTATTTGTGAGTGGCGACGTCGATCCGACCTGGCGCCGGCAGCCGAGACCGGCCGGACGCTATACCAGCACCGCCTGGATCCCCGCGAACCTATTGGCCGAAGGGACGATCCTCGTCGGGGCGGCGATCAGCACCTTGGAGCCCGAAACGGTCCATTTCTATGAACGGGATGCCGTGGCCTTCCACGTGGTGGATAGCCTCGACGGCGGGTCGGCCCGGGGGGACTACGCCGGCCATATCCCCGGCGTCGTGCGGCCCCTGCTCCAGTGGACGACGGAGTCGATTGCTGCGGACGGGGCGGCCGGCGCGGCCCTCGTCATGGGCCGTGCCGAGTGAAAGTCGTCATCCTGGCCGGGGGGTTGGGCTCCCGCTTGGCCGAAGAAACCGAGATCAAGCCCAAACCGATGGTCGAGATCGGGGGCCGGCCGATCCTCTGGCATATCATGAAGCATTATGCTCACTACGGCTGTAAAGAGTTTTTCATTGCCCTGGGCTATAAGGGCGAGATCATCAAGCAGTACTTTCTCGACTACTATAGCCTGAACAGCAGCATGACCATCGACCTGGCGCGCGGCAAAGTGGAAGTCCATGATCGCGAGTACGAAGACTGGCGCGTCCACCTGCTCGATACCGGCCAGGAGACCTACACCGGGGGCCGCGTGAAGCGCCTGGAGCCCTGGCTGCACGACGGCACCTTCCTGGTGACCTATGGCGACGGGGTGTGCAACGTCGATATCGGCGACCTGCTGCGTTTTCACCGGGCGCACGGCCGGATCGGCACGGTCACCGCGGTGCGCCCGCCGGCGCGCTTCGGCGGGTTGGTCTTCGAGGAGGGCCTGGTGACCCAGTTCGCCGAGAAGCCCCAGGTGGGGGAAGGCTGGATCAACGGCGGCTTTCTGGTGTTCGAGCCGGAGATGTTTCGCTATCTCAGCGGCGATCGCAGCAGCCTCGAAGCCGATGCGCTGGAGAGGCTGGCGGCCGATCGCCAGCTGGCGGCCTACGAACACCCCGGGTTCTGGCAGTGCATGGACACCTTACGCGATAAGCGGCTCTTGGAGGGGCTCTGGCAAGCGGGCCAGGCCCCCTGGAAAGTCTGGGCATGAGCGAGTTCTGGCAGGACCGGCCGGTGCTGGTCACCGGCGCCACGGGGCTGCTCGGCGGCTGGCTGGTCCCGCGCCTGGTCGATCAGGGGGCGGACGTGGTCTGCCTGGTCCGCGACTGGGTGCCCGACTCGGAATTGGTGCGCTCGCGCGTGCTGGAGCGGGTCAAAGTCGTCCGGGGCGCCCTTGGCGACGCGGCGTTGCTGGAGCGGGTCCTCGGCGAGTACGAGATCGCCACGGTCATGCACCTGGCGGCGCAGACGATCGTCACGATCGCCAACCGCAACCCGATCTCGACGTTTGAGACCAATATTGCCGGCACCTGGACGCTGCTGGAGGCCTGCCGGCGCAGCCCGCGGGTGAGTGCCATCGTCCTGGCATCCTCCGATAAAGCCTATGGCGATCACCCGACCTTGCCGTACCACGAGGACGTGCCGCTGCAAGGGCGCCACCCCTACGACGTCAGTAAATCGTGCGCCGACTTGATCGCCCAGAGCTACGCGGCCAGCTATGATCTGCCCGTGGCGATTACCCGCTGCGGGAACTTCTACGGCGGCGGGGACCTCAACTGGAACCGCATCGTGCCGGGCACCATCCGGGCGATCGTGCGCGGCAAGCGGCCGATCATCCGCTCGGATGGGCGGTACGTGCGCGACTACGTCTACGTGGAGGACGGGGCCGCCGCCTGTATGCTGCTCGCCGAGCGCCTGACCACGGACCCCGCCCTGCGCGGCCAGGCCTTTAACTTCTCCAATGAGATCCAGGTCACCGTGCTCGACCTGGTGGGCCGTATCCTGGCCCTGATGGACTCCGATCTCCAGCCCGAGGTGCGCAACGAGGCCACGAACGAGATCCTCCACCAGTACCTCAGCGCGGCGAAGGCCCGCCGGGTGCTGGGCTGGCAGCCGCTGTTTACGCTGGAGGCCGGCCTGCACCGCACGATCGCCTGGTACACCGCGTTCCTGGGAGCTGCCCGATGAGCCCAACCCCGCCGACCTGCCGATCATGCGGCGCCGCCGGCCTGCTGACGATCCTTTCGCTGGGCCAGACGCCCCTCGCCAACGCGCTGCTCACCGCGGACCAGCTGGCCCGGCCGGAGCCCCGCTATCCCCTGGACCTGGTCTTCTGCTCGGGCTGTAGCCTGGTGCAGATCACCGAAACAGTACCCCCGGAGGAGCTCTTCCGGGACTACCTCTATTTTTCCTCCTTCTCGGAGACGATGCTGCGCCACGCCGCGGAGCTGGCCGGGCGCGTGATCGCCGAGCGGCACCTGGGCCCCACGAGCCTGGTGGTGGAAATCGCCAGCAACGACGGCTACTTGCTCCAGTTTTACCACCAGCAGGGGGTGCCCGTGCTGGGGATCGAGCCGGCGCAGAATATCGCCCGGGTGGCCCAGGAAGAGCGCGGGGTGCGCACCCTCTGTGAGTTCTTCGGCGCCGCGCTGGCCGGCCAGCTGCGGGCGCAGGGCGCGCAGGCCGACGTGATCCACGCCAATAATGTGCTGGCCCATGTCGCCGACCTCAACGGGGTCGTGGCTGGCCTCGGCACGCTGCTGAAAGCGGGCGGGGTCGCCGTGATCGAGGTGCCCTACGTCAAGGACCTGATCGACCATGTCGAATTCGACACGATTTACCACGAGCACCTCTGTTATTTTTCGCTGACCGCACTCGACCGCCTGTTCCGGCGCCACGGCCTGCAGGTGCAGGATGTGGAGCGACTGCCGATCCATGGTGGCTCCTTGCGGGTCTTTGTCGCCCGGGCCCCCGCAGCGGGCGGGCCCGGGCGCGCCCGCGTGGATGCGCTGTTGCACGAAGAAGCGACCTGGGGGGTCGACCAGATCGCTTTTTACCGGGGCTTTGGCGCCCGGGTCGAGCGGCTGCGGGACGATCTGCGGGAGCTGCTGCGGGGGCTGAAGGCGGCCGGGCAGCAGATCGCGGTCTACGGCGCGTCGGCCAAGGGCAGCACGCTGCTGAACTACTGCGGCATCGGGCCGGCCGTGCTCGACTTCGTGGTCGACCGCAGCCCGGTCAAGCAGGGCCGCTATACGCCCGGCACCCACCTGCCGATTTATGCCCCGGAGAAGCTGCTCGAAGCCCGGCCGGATTATGTGCTGCTGCTGACCTGGAACTTCGCCGACGAGATCCTGGCCCAGCAGGCGGCGTTCCGCCAGGCCGGCGGCCGGTTCATCCTACCCATTCCTGAGGTAAAAGTGGTATAATGGAACGTGGCTAGCCTCGTGTACAAATCACGTAACCAATCACGCCTCGCGATTGCTCGCGCATGATCTTTACGGAATTATCCCTCCGCGGCGCGTTCCTGATTGATCCCCAGCGACTGGAAGATGAGCGGGGCTTTTTCGCCCGGACGTGGTGCGCGCGCGAGTTCGCGGCCCAGGGGCTGAACGTGCATTTAGCGCAGTGCAATATTTCCTTTAATGGGCGCAAAGGGACGGTGCGGGGCCTGCATTACCAGGCGGCCCCCCACGAAGAGGTGAAGCTGGTGCGCTGCACCATGGGGGCCATCTACGACGTGATCGTCGACCTGCGTGCCGATTCGCCCACCTTCCGGCGGTGGGTGGCCGTCGAGCTCACGGCCGCGAATCGCCGCCTGGTCTACGTGCCCGCCGGCTGTGCCCATGGCTTCCAGACCTTGGCGGACTCGACCGAGGTTTTTTACCAGATGTCGGAGTTCTACGCCCCGGAATCGGCAAGGGGGGTGCGGTGGGATGATCCCACCCTGGCGATCGCGTGGCCCCGCATAGCGAACCGAATTATCTCCGAACGTGACGCCGCGTACCCCGATTATCTGGGGGCCGCCGATCCCGGGTCGGATGATCGATGCTGAGGCCCATCATCTTCTGGGGCGCCAGCGGACACGCCAAAGTGCTGCGCGAGTTTATTGGCACGCTCGGTTGTGAGCTGGTGGCGCTTTTTGATAATAATCCCGGGGCGGCCCCCCCGTTTCCGGGGGTTCCGCTCTA
>DATGEF010000207.1:0-3264 GCA_035310405.1 Chloroflexia bacterium
TTCGCCGGCCTGGACTTCGCGAATCTGCTGGCCCTGGCGGCCGCGCTACAAACGGAACGCTTCCCGGCGGGGGTGGATGTCGTGCGCCAGGGCGAGGCGGGCGATAAGCTCTATATCATCCAGGGGGGAGCCGCCGCCGTCCTGATCGCCGCCGGCGAAGGGGAGCTGGAGATCGACCAGATGGTGGACGGCGAGTATTTTGGCGAGACCGCGCTGTTCAGCGGCGGGATACGCACGGCGACCGTGCGCACGACCGAGCCGACCGAGTGCTACAGCCTGACCTACGCGCGCTTCGCAGCCCTGTTGGAGCAGGTGCCCGCGATCCAGGCCGGAGTCCAGGCGGCCCTATACACCCACTGGGCCAACCACTTGCGCGCCATCCCGCTCTTCGCCGGGCTGACGGAGGCCGCCCGGCAGGAGCTGGTCGCCGACCTGCACTGGGAGAGTTACGGCGCCGGGAGCACCATTATGCGGCAAGGCGAGGACGGAGCCGCGCTGTATATCATCCAGCGGGGCGCGGTCGAGGTGCTGGTCCGCACGGACCAAGGCGAACAGGTCGTGCTATTGGGGGCGGACGACTATTTCGGGGAGATCGCGCTCCTGGGGAACGGAATCCGCACGGCGACCGTGCGGGCTATCCATCCCACCGAACTCTACCGCCTGGAAGGGGCCACGGTGCTGGCGCTATTGGATCGGGAGCCGGACCTACGCGCTAGTCTGCTGGCCACCCTGGCCCAACGTACCGCCGGGCGCCCCGGGCTTGTGGTATAATAGGGCGGCCACGACCCCCCACCCCATACTCGGGTCGTGACCGGAGGCGCCGGCTATGAGCCTGCCGCAATCCCAACCGACGCCTGCTGCCCCGCCCGGCCCGCCCCGGAAGTCCCGCGGGCGGGTGGCCGGCGAGGGGCTGGCCGTCCTGGCGATCACCCTGCTGCTCGTCGGCGGCCTGCTGGAAGGCGCCCTGCGCCTGTTTGCGCCGCAGATCGCGGCGCCGATCACCGGCCTGTTCGTCGCCGACCCCGCCACCGCCTACCGGCTCCAGCCGGGCGCCCAGGTGGTGTACCGCTTTGCTGAGGGCAGCCCCACCTTTGCCGTGAATGCCCAGGGGCTGCGCGAGGATCACCCCATCGGCCCGCCAGCCACCGGCACGACCCGGCTGCTCTGCCTGGGCGACTCTTTCGTCTTCGGCATGGGCGTCCAGGCCGACCAGGCGCTGCCGCACCTGCTGAACGGCAGCACGGCCGCCGACGGCAGCTCCGTCGAGAGCCTGAACGCCGGCGTATTTGGCTACGGCACGGACAACGAAGCGGCCTGGTTACGGACCTATGGCTGGCCCCTCCAGCCCAAAATCGTGCTGGTCGGCTTCTTTGTCGGCAACGACGTCAAAGACGTGATGCTCGGCATGGGCAAGACGACGGTTGACGCGCAGGGCCGCCTGGTGGCGACCAGCACGAGCCAGCAGGCGCTGAACTCGCCGGGCGACCCGGGAGACCCCGGTACCGCGCCCGCCAGTGGCGGCCTCAAGGGCTGGCTGGAACAGAACTCGCACGCCTATATCTTCCTGCGCAATCTGGCCTATAACATCCTGGGGCGGACCACCAAAGTGCAGAAGCCGACGATTTTTGACGCCGCCTCCTTCTTCCTGAAGAGCCCGTCCCCGGCGATCGACGCCGGCTGGGACAAGACGACCGGGATTCTCGACAGTATGCGCGCCGATGCCCAGGCCCATGGCGCCGAATTCGTCGTCGTGGTGATCCCCGCGCGCGAGCAGGTCCAGGATACGTACTGGGCCGAAATGAAGCAACAGTTCGGCCTGCGCGACGACCAGCTACAGCGTGACCTGCCGCAGCAGCGCCTGGCCGCCTGGAGCGCGCGCACGGGCACGCCGCTGATCGATCTGTTCCCCGGCTTCCAGGCCGCCGGCAAGACCCAACTGCTCTATTTCCGTACCGATCGCCACTGGAACGCCGCCGGCCATGCCCTCGCCGCCCAACTGGTCCACGCCGGCCTGGTGCAGCGGGGGTGGTTGAAATGACCGGGCCGCCTGCCCTGCCGCCCGCCGACCTGATCGTTGCCCACGCGGCCGAAGTCTTGACCATGGCCGGGCCGCCCGGTGCCCGCCGTGGGCCCGAGCAGGCCGCGCTGGGCCTGATCCCCGACGGCGCCGTCGCCATCGGCGGTGCCGTCATCCAGGCGGTCGGGCCCAGCGCCACGATCCTGGCGACCTATGCCGGGCCCCAGACGCGCATTGTCGAGGCGCCGGATCAGGTGGTCACGCCCGGGCTGGTCGACGCCCATACCCACCTGGTCTTTGCCGGCAGCCGCGAGCACGAGTATGAGCGCCGCCTGCAGGGCGCCGGTTACCTGGAGATCCTGGCGGCGGGCGGGGGCATCATGGCGACCGTGCAGGCGACGCGGGCGGCCTCCCCCGCGGCGCTGGCGGCCGGCATGCTGCCGCATTTGCGCACGATGCTGGCGCACGGCACGACCGCGGTCGAGGTCAAAAGCGGCTATGGGCTCAGCACGGCCGCCGAACTGCGCAGCCTGGAGGCGATCCAGTTGGTCGCGGCGCGGGGGGCGGACGCGGACGCGCCATTGCCGCAGATCTGCCCGACCTTTCTCGGCGCCCATGCCGTGCCCCCGGAGTTCCAGGACCAGCCGGATGCCTACATCGATCTGCTGGTCACGGAAACGCTGCCCGCCGTGGTCCGGGCCGGGCTGGCCGAATCCTGCGATGTGTTCTGCGATGCCGGCGCCTTCGACGCGGCCCAGGCCCGGCGGCTGTTGACCGCGGCCCAGGCACTGGGCTTGCCCGTCCGGCTGCATGCCAACGAATTTGAGCGCATCGGCGCGGCCGGGCTCGCCGCCGAGCTGCAGGCTCTCTCCGCCGACCATCTGCTCGTCCTCGACGACGCGGAGATCGCCGCCCTGGCCGCGGCGGGCGTGGTCGCCACGCTGTTGCCGGGCACCGGCCTGGGCCTGGGCCGCTACGCCCCGGCGCGGGCGCTGATCGCAGCGGGCGTGCCCGTGGCCCTGGCCACCGACTGCAACCCGGGCACCTGCCTTTGCGAGAACCTGGCCCTGATGATCGCCCTGGCCTGCACGGCGATGAAGATGACGCCGGCCGAGGCCCTGGTCGCGGCCACGATCAACAGCGCCCACGCCCTCGGCCCCCGTTGGGCGCGCAGGGTGGGCAGCCTGGAGCCCGGCAAACAGGCCGACCTGGTGATCTGGAATGCGCCCAACTACCGCCATATCCCC
>DATGEF010000208.1:0-6601 GCA_035310405.1 Chloroflexia bacterium
CAGGGGCCGATCCGCGGCCTGATCCGGCGGGAGCAGCGCGCCCTCGCCGGCACGATCGCGGTGGCCGCGACGCCGGCCGGCGCCGGGCTGGTCCGCCTGGCCGTACACATTGAGAACCACACCCCCTGGCAGCCCCCAGCGGCTCCCCCACCCAGCGACGTCTTCGGATGGGAGCGGGAGGACGCGATCTTACACGCCTTCGTCTCGACCCACACCTTGCTCGAAGTGCGCGCCGGGGCGTTCGTGTCTTTGCTCGATCCCCCCGCCCCTTACCAGGCCAGTGCCGCGGCGTGCCGCAATACCGGCACTTGGCCGGTGCTCGTCGGGGACGAAGGCGCGCAAGATCTGCTCCTCTCCTCGCCGATCATCCTGTATGACTATCCGGAGATTGCGCCCGAGAGCCCCGGCGACCTCTTCGACGGCACGGAAATTGACGAGATCCTTACGCTGCGCATCCTGACCATGACGGACGCCGAAAAACAGGAGATGCGCCAAAGTGACCCGCGGGCGCGGGCCTTACTGGAGCGCACCGAAGCACTGCCGCCCGCGCAGCTCCAGCAGTTGCATGGCGCGCTGCGCACTCTTGGGCCGCGGGAGGGCCGCGTATGAACGAGTGGGAGAGCTTGACCGCGAACACGCGACTCGACCTGATCCAGGTCGGGACGGCCGTCTTCCGGCCGGGCGACCGCGTCCGCCTGCGGCCGGGGCGCGGCGCGGATGCCTTCGATCTGCTGCTGGCCGGGCACATCGCCACCATCGAGTCGATCGAGCAGGACTACGAGAACCGGGTCTACCTGGCGGTCACCGTGGACGACGATCCGGGCCGCGATCTCGGGCTGGCCCGCCAGCCGGGCCACCGCTTCTTCTACGGCCCGGCGGAGGTCGAGCCGCTGGCGGGGGCCGAGGAGCCGGGGCCATGAGTGTCCCCCGCGTCCTCGTCGCCGGCATCGGCAACATCTTCCTGGGGGATGACGCGTTCGGCGTCGAGGTCGCGCACCGCCTGCTGCGCCGATCGTGGCCCGCGGATGTGCGCGTGACCGATTTCGGCATTCGCGGCTTCGACCTGGCCTATGCCATTCTCGACGGCCCCGCGCTGAGTATCCTGGTGGACGCCACGCCGCGCGGCGGCGCCCCCGGCACGTTATATGTGATCGAGCCCGACCTGGACCCGGCGCCCGGCCCGGCCGGGGCGGCCATGGACACGCACGCCATGGACCCGGTCAAAGTGCTGCAATTGGTCAAAACGCTTGGCGGCTGCCCCGCGCGGCTGCTCGTGGTGGGCTGCGAGCCCGCCACTTTTGGCCCGGAGGATGAGGGGATTATGGGCTTGAGCGCTCCCGTCGAGTCGGCGATCGACGAGGCCGTGGGCCTGGTCGCGCGGCTGGTCGCGGAGTTTATCGGCCCGGGCGCGCCGGTCGCGCACGCCTGATGCATGAAATGGCGGTTATGAGCTATCTACTGGAGGCGGTGGAAGCCGAAGCGCAACGGATCGGCGCGCAGCGGGTCCTGGCCATCAACCTGGTCATGGGCGAGCGGGCCAGCGTGTTCGACGACTCGTTGCTGTTCTATTTCGATCTGCTCACGCCCGGCACGGTGGCCGCCGGCGCCCAGCTCCATGTCCGGCGCACGGCGATGCGCTTTCACTGCGCCGGCTGCGATCAGGATTACTCGCCCGTGGACGATACCTTCCGCTGCCCGCAGTGCCGGATCGTGGGGCAGGTCACGGCCGACGGAACCGAATTATTGATCGAGAGCATTGAGGTCGAGTCGTGAGCACCACTCGGACGATCGCCCTGGGCAAGCGGGTGTTAGACGGCAACGATCAGCTGGCGGCCGCCAACCGCCGGCGCCTGGACGCGGCGGGGGTGCGGGCCGTCAACGTGATCGCCTCGCCGGGCGCCGGCAAGACGAGCCTGATTATCCGCACGATGGCCGCGTTGCGCCGCCCGGATCGGGTCGGCGTGATCGAGGGCGACATCGCCGGCCGCATCGACGCGGACCGGGTACTCGCGGCCGGGGCCGCCGCCGCGATCCAGATCAACACGGGCGGCAGCTGCCATCTGGAAGCCGGGATGGTCGCCCAGGCGCTGGACGGCCTGGATCTCGGCGCTCTGGACCTGCTGTTTATCGAGAACGTCGGCAACCTGGTCTGCCCGACCCACTGGGCGCTGGGCGAGCAGCTGAAGCTCTGCGTGTTAAGCACCGCCGAGGGCCATGACAAGCCGGTCAAGTATCCCGAGATCTTCGCGGCCAGCGACGTGATCGTGCTCAACAAAATCGACCTGATCGACCTGGTGGACTTTGATCGCGCCCAGTTTTACGAGGCGGTCCGCGCGCTCAACCGCCGCGCCCCGATCTTTGAAATCTCGTGCCGCACGGGGCTGGGCGTGGCCGCCTGGGCCGACTGGCTCCAGGCCGGCCCGCCGGCGCAGGCCGCGCCCCGGCCGGGCGAGCGAGCGATGGATACGGTTAGCCACACACAAGGGAGGTCCTGACTATGAAAGCACTCTCGGCCCTCAGTATGCTGTTACTGCTGGCAGCGCTGGCCGGCGTGGTGGTGTCATGGCCCGACATTGCCCGCTACCTGAAGATGCGGATGATGTAGGGATGCGGCCGTAGCGAGCGCGGGGCGCAGGAGGTAGCGGAGAAAGGAGGGGTCCTATGTGCCTGGTTGTGCCATGCAAAGTGCTCCGCGTCGCCGACGGGCACGCCGAGGTCATCTATGATGGCGTGCGCCAGCGGGTGGCCGCCCCGGGCCTGCCGGATCTGGCCGTGGGCGAATATGTGACGGTCTACGCCGGCGCCGTCCTGGAGCGGATGCCGGCCGAGCTCGCCGAGGAAATCCTGCGCTTCTACGGCGAGCTCGACGACCTGGTGGAGAGCGCCCATGCCTGACCTCCAGACTGTGGCGCCGCCGCTGGCGGGCCCGTTGCGCTTTGTACATTACGCGTTCATGCCCAACCGCTTGCAGTACTGCGGGGGCGACGACAACCGCACTTTGCTGGAGTACGGGACGGCGCAAGTCGTGGATGGGGGCCTCACTCCCCTCTTGCGCCGTTTCACCGGCGCCCTGCCGTATTTGCAGCTCATCGCGCGCGCGAATGGGATCGCCGACCCGTTCGACAGCCGGGTGGTGGAGGCCTACTGGCTCGGCAACGCGCTGCTGGAGCAGGTCGAGGTGCGCCAGCTCTACGATGCGCTGGCCGCCCGATTCGGCAAGCAGCTGGAGGGCCGGGCACGCGACTGGGTGCTCGGCAAGGCCCCGGCCGGGGCGCGCCCGCACCACAATTTCCATGTGTTCGATATCCATAGCCGCGTCGGCGAGGTCGGGCATACGCTGGAAACGCTGGATCAGTGCGCGATCACCGCCGGGCGGGTGCTGGCCGTCGAGGGGGCGGAGCTGGTGGTCGACCGCCAGCCGCTCATCCTGGTCGACGGTAAGCTGGCCCAGGGCCCTGCCCAGCGCACGCGCGTGCTCCGGCAGGTGGACTCCCGCGGCTTCGCCGATGCCGCCGCCGTGGGCGATTGGGTGGCCCTGCACTGGGGCTGGGTCTGCGAGGTCCTGACCCCGCCTCAGCAGGCCAGCCTGGCCCACTACACCCGCTATCATCTAGCGCTGGCGAACCAGACCATTTAGCATCCCACCACCCCGGAGCTATGGCGTGGAGCTTTTTTCAAGGCGAAAAAAGAAGAGACCCGAAGGAGACTCCATTGTCGCGGAACTTGACCCGCCGGCAGTTCTTGCAGGGGGCGGCCGGACTCGCCGGGGCCGCCGTTTTGTCCGGCTGTGGCGCCACCGGCCCCACGCCGACGGCGATCGGCCCCACGGCCCCGCCCGCCGGGCCCCGGCCGGTGGGCTTGCTCCGCTTTGCCTGGTGGACAGACGTGGGCCCGCCCACGCCGTTCCAGATCTCGACCACCGGTCCCGGCGGCGCCGTGTTGCTCAGCCTCATCTTTGACACCCTGACCTGGAAGAATGCCCAGGGTATCATTCCCTGGCTGGCGTCCAGCTGGGAGGCCGCGCCGGATGGCACGAGCTACACTTTCCACCTGGTGGAGGGCGTCCACTGGCAGGATGGGCAGCCGCTGACCGCCGACGATGTTAAGTTCTCGTTTGACTACTACGCCCACCACCTGTACCGCTGGATGCCGACCCCCATGGTGGCCGCGGCCGAGGTGCTGGGGCCCCAGCAGGTGCGGGTCCGGCTCACGCGGCCGTACGCGGCCTTTCTGGAGGATATCGCCGGGACTGTGCCGCTGATCCCCCGCCACGTCTGGGAAGCCGTCGCCGACCCGGCGAAATACCAGGGCGCGGACGCCACGATCGGGAGCGGCCCGTTCCGGTTCGTCAGCCACGACGAGGCGGCCGGCGCCTATCGCCTGGTGGCCGACCCCGTGTGCTGGCGCGGGCGGCCCACCGTCGCCGAGTGGCGGCAATTCACCGTGCCGCCCGAGTCCCGGGTCGAGATCGTGCGCCAGGGCGGCGCGGATGTCTCGCTCAGCAGCGATGCTTCGGTGCGCGATCTGCTGGCCGGCGACCCCCGCTTGCGGGTCTTTGAAACGGCGCCCCTCTCGATCGTCCGGCTCGTCGTCAACCCAACCCGCCCGCCGCTGGATCGCAAAGAGGTCCGCCAGGCGATCCTCTATGCGCTGGACCGCCAGCGCATCGCCGAGACGGTGACCCGCGGCCCAGCCATCGTCGGCAGCGCCGGCGTGGTGCCCCCCGAGACGCCGTGGTACAATCCCACGCTCAAGCAATACCCCTATGACCCGGCCCGCGCCCGGGCCTTGCTTGGCGGGCAGCCGCTGATCCTCACTCTCCTCGCCGATGCGAGCGCCCGCGAGCCCGATCTGCTGCGGCCGATGCTCGCCGCCGTGGGCATTACCCTCAATGTGCAGACGGTGGACGCCGCGACGCGCGCGCAGCTGCTGACCGAGGGCACCTTTCAGCTGGCCCTCACCACCCACATCGGCGTGGGTGGGGACCCAGACTACCTGCGGCGTTGGTACGCGGGCGAGGAAATGAACACCTTCGCCCAGGGCTCGATCTTCCATAACGCCACGTATGCCGCCCTGGGCGCGCAACAGGCCGCCACGCTCGACCCGACCCAACGCCGCGCCCTCGTCTTCCGCATGCAGGAGATCCTGGCCGAAGAGCTGCCGACGATTGTGCTCTACCACCGTCGGTTCTACTGGGTCTACGACCCCGCCGTCTTCACCCCGGCGCCGACCGCGGGCGGGCTGATGAACGGCATTCCCTTCCCCGACAACAAGCTGACGCTGTTCGGCGCCTGATCGGCGCCGGTGTCGCGCGCGGCGGTTCGCCTCCTGATCCGCTACCTGCTGTTGGCGGGTGGCGTGATCTTGCTCAATTTCCTCATCCCGCGGCTCTTGCCCGGCGATCCCCTCCATGTGGGCGCGGCCGAGGGCCTCGACTCCGGCCTGCCCCTCCCGGCCACCGCCCAGGCCCAGTTGCGCGCCTATTACCACCTCGACGCTCCCCTGGCGGGCCAGCTGGGGGCCTATCTCGGCGACCTGGCCCGCGGGGACCTCGGCTGGTCCCTGGCCGCTAATGCGCCGGTCGGCCAGCTGCTGCTGGACCGGCTGCCCTGGACCCTGGGCCTCTTGCTGACCGCGCTGCTGATCGCGGCGGCGACCGGCACGGCCCTGGGCCTGCTGGCCGGCTGGGCCCCGGCCGGCCCGCGCGACCGGGTGCTGGTCGCCCTGACAGCCGCCCTGGCCGCCCTGCCGGAGTTCCTGATCGCGATCGGGCTGCTGTTGGTGTTTGCCATCACGCTGCGCTGGTTTCCGCTGCTGGGGGGCCGCACCCTCTTCGTCGAGGATCGCACGGATCTGCTCGGCCGCGGGCGCAGCGCCCTGGATATCGCCTGGCACCTGACCCTCCCGGCCGCCGCGCTGGTGCTGGCCGGCACGGCCGGCTTTGTGCTGATCGCGCGCGATGTGACGGTGGGCATCCGGCAGGCGCCCTGGCTGATCGTGGCGCGAGCCAAGGGGCTATCGGAACGCCAGATTGCCGTCCGCCACGCGCTGCCCAACCTGGCGCTGCCTTTGTTGACCTATTTTGGGCTCCGCCTGGGCGCTGTGCTTGGCGGCGCCCTGGTGGTGGAGCGGGTGTTCCATGTGCCCGGCCTGGGGTTGCTGGGCTACGAGGCGATCCGGGCGCGGGACTACCCGGTGCTCCAGGCGCTCTTCCTGCTCTCCAGCCTGGGCGTCCTCCTGGCCAACTGCGGCGTCGAGCTGCTCTACCTCCGCCTCGCCCGGCGGCAACCGGCTCTACATGAGTGAGGCCCTGCGCCTTGCGCGGGAGGGGGCCGTCTGGGTGCTCGCGGCGGCCCTGGTGGCGGCGGCGATCGGCGCGCCCCTGCTGGCCCCCTACGATCCCGGGCTGCTGGCCGGCCCGCCGTTCGCGCCGCCCAGCCCCACCTACCTGCTGGGGACCAACGACGTGGGCCAGGACCTGTTGAGCCAGCTGCTGTATGGCGTGCGCACGTCGCTGCTGGTCGCCGGGAGCGTCGCGCTGCTTTCCACCCTGCTGAGCTGGGCCGTCGGGCTCGCCGCCGGCGTCTCCCGCCCGGCCGAG
>DATGEF010000209.1:0-7876 GCA_035310405.1 Chloroflexia bacterium
TCCGATGACGCCGTCTGCGGACGACGCCTGCTTACGACTTGTGGAAGCCGATGGCCAGTTTCCCATGTTCCATGCGGTAATCCAGCTTCGGGATCGGGACGGGGGCGACCATCAGGAGCGCGAGCCCCGTGAACAGGATCGGGAAAAACGGCGCGAGGCCCAGGAAGTAGGCGAACGGCAAGAGCCAGGCGTTCCACCCACTGGGCAAGCCCAGATAGACCTCGTCGTCCTGTTTGATGTTGAAGTTGGCCAGGCGGATCGCCAGGGCGAGGGGCAGCAACGTCGCCACGCCAAAGTCGAGGAGCGTGCGGTGGCTCACGGCCAGCCAGAAGACGCTCGGCGCGAGGCCATAGGCGACCATATCCACCAGCGAGTCCAGCTCCCGGCCGAACTTATCCTGCCGGCCCATGCTGCGGGCGGCGAAGCCGTCCAACATATCGAGGAGCGCCGCCAGGGGCAACACGCCCAGGGCCAACGCATAGAAGCCGCTGATCGATAGATAGATACTGGTCAGGGCGACGATCAGCGCGGCGCAGGTGAACAAATCAGGGACCCGGAAGTATTTGAACATCAATCATCCTCATCGCTAGTGGCCGGGCGAGGGCCGTCAGGCATTGCGCTTATTATACCAAATCCACGCCGGAAAGTGTGAGCCGAGTCCGCCGGCGCCACCTGTGGTACAATGGCTCCCGATGAAGCTGCTGAATCCCGTTCCCGGTATTGCCCCCGAAGGCCTGCCGCTGCTGGCGGCCGGCGCCCTGACGACGGGCGTCCTGGCGCTGCTCTCCCGCCGCGCGGCCCTCGTCCCGCTCCTGCTCACCGGGGCCACCGCCGCTTTCTTGCGCGATCCGCCCCGCCCGCGGCCCACGGATGCCACACGCATCTGGGCGGCCGCGGATGGCACGGTGATGCGCGTCGATACTCTCCACGAGCCGCGCTTCCTGGACGGGCCGGCCCTGCGCATCGTGACGTTCCTGTCCCTGCTGGATGTGCATATCAACCGCGCGCCCACCGCCGGGGTGGTCCGCTACCGCACCTATGTGCCGGGCCGCTTCCGCCCGGCCTTCGAGCCGGACTGCGATACCGTCAACGAGCGGAGTTATCTGGGGTTGGACACGCCCCACGGCCGGGTCCTGCTGGTCCAGATCGCCGGCATCCTGGCCCGCCGCATTGTCTGCCATCCCCAGCCCGGCGCGCACCTGGTGAGCGGCGAGCGCATCGGGCTGATTAAGTTCGGCTCACGCACCGATGTCTTTTTGCCGCAGGACCGGGCGCGATCGCTGGTCGCCGCCGGGCAGCGCGTCCAGGCGGGCCGCACCCCGATCGCCGCTTGGGTCGAAGCCCCTGGGACGTGAAAGCCGAAAAGGCCGCAGCCGCCACCACATCGTCAGATGCAGCAGCGGCCGCGGCCTCAGGGGCCGCGCTGCCCCTTACGGCGCGAGTTGATGGCCCTGGTAGTTCACCAGCCGCAGCCGCAGCTCGACTTTGGCCAGCAGACTGCTCGGCACCGGCAAGTACAGCAGGTCCCGCGCCTGGCTGGCCGCGGTGCTGTCATGCAAGTCCCACCAGAGGAAATTCACCAGCGCGCTGCCTTTGTCGGGGTCGGGCTGGTCCGTGTAGAGCAGGATATAGGTGAACCCGGCGATCGGCCAGGCGCCCGGGTCCGGCGAGTTGACGATCGAGACCCGCAGGTCGTCCGGCACCGTGCTCACCGCCCCGTTGACGGCCGCGGCGATCGAGTCGAGCGTCGCGTCGACCGTGGCCCCGGCCTTGTTGACCATCTTCGCGTAGGCGATCTGGTTCTGCTTGGCGTAAGCCAGCTCAACATAGCCGATGGCGCCCGCCGTCTGCTTGACCAGGCCGGCCACGCCGGGGTTGCCCCGGCCGCCCAGGCCCACCGGCCAGTTCACCGAAGTGCCTTTGCCCACCGTGGTTTGCCAGGCGGCGCTGGTGTGGCTCAGGTAATCGGTGAAGATATTGGTCGTACCCGACCCGTCGGAGCGGTGGACCACCACGATGTCCTGGGCGGGCAAGCTCACGCCCGGATTCAGCGCGGCGATCTCCGGGTCGTTCCAGCTGGTGATGTCGCCCAGGAAGATCTTAGCCACCGTGTTGCCGTCCAACACCAGGCCGCTGGCCACCCCGTCCACGTTATAGACGAGCACCACGGCCCCGGCGACCGTGGGGATATGGATAATGCCCGGCGCCGCCGCGATCTGGCTGTCGCTCATCGGCGCGTCCGAGCCGGCAAAGTCGACCGTCTTGTTCGTGATCTGCGTGATCCCCGCGCCCGAGCCGATCGGCTGGTAGTTGAAGGTCACATTGGTCGCCACGTTGGCGCTGTAGTACTGGAACCACTTGGTGTAGATCGGCGCCGGGAAGGTCGCGCCGGCCCCGTTCAGGGTGACCGGGCCGCCGCCGACGCGGATCGGCGTGTTGGTGGGCGCCGGGGGCGCGGGGGTGCTCGTCGGCGCGGGGGTGGGGCGGGCCTTCGGCTGGCCGGCGCCGTTATAGCGCCAGTTGTAGTAATGCTGGCCGATATTGCCCATCTCGACCTGGAAGCCGGCCGGGTTGGTCGGCACATAGGTCAGCACGCGGCGCTCGAAGGCCTGGATCAGCACGTCTTTGACTTGGTTGTTGACGGTGAATTTGCCCCAGTAGGCTTCGCTGATCGGCAAGCCGCTGGCATAGAACCAGGGCGTGTTGAGGGCGGCTGTCTGCGGCTGGCCCCCTTCGATCACGACGCCGGATTGGGTGAGGAACTGCCAGAACGGCGCGGCGACGTTATGGCCGGTCGTCGGCTCGAAGTGGGCATACGCGACCACCGGCAGCCCGGTGGTATCGCTGAACACCCGCCCGCGGACGTCGATCGTGTTGCCGACGGGGTGCCCGGTGCGGTCGGCGGCTTTGTGGTCGCCGAGGGGGGTATTCGCCACGGCGGCAAACGCGGCATAGGTGGGGGCTTTGGTATCGCCGGGGTCGCCGGCCATGCTAATGTACGCGGGATACGAATCCTGGTACTGGGTGTTGCCGACCTGGATCTTGCCGGACATGAGCTCGATGGTCAGCAGCCCATTGGTCACAAAGAACGGCTGGGACCGGTCGCCGTTCGGATTATTGATCTCCATGCGGCTCTTGTCGAAATACTGCACCAACCGGGTGCCGCCGCTGCCTTCGGCATAGGGCTCCTGCTTGAGGGTGCCGGGGGCCGGGCCCCAAAACCAGGAGCGCACGGCCAGGTGGCCGGCGACGGGCTGGTCGGTGCGCTCCCAGGTGCTGCGAAAGGCCGGGTCGGCAAAGTCGACGGCGGCCGCCGGCGCGGGGCGGAAGGTCGCCAGGATCCCCACCAGCAGCACCAGGATCGTGCCGATACTCAGGATCATCCGGGACCCGCGCCCGGCCAATTGTCCACGCTTGTAGTGCTTCATTAACAAAATCATCCCTCCTGATTAAAGTGTGCTCCCGCCGGCCCTCTCCAGCCGGCTGTGGTGATCGTAGCGCGCCAACATTAAGCAAGTATTAGCGGGATGTTAGCGGGGGGTTAGCGCGTCCAAGGCAATTGTTAAATATCTACCCCTGCGCGGGCGCTTCCCGTATAATGGTAGAGCTAATACGCACCGCATACCGGTGCCGCGCGCACACAGCCCGTTAACAGCGGGTTAACAATCTTCTAAAAACTTCGTGTTACACTCAGCAGCGCAGGGTGGCGCCGCCAAGGGGCCAGGGTGCCCCAGCAACGCGTGATCAGTATCAGGGGAGGATAGGTGCCGGTGGTAGTTAATCGATCGGAGGGCGAGGCGCCCACGCGGCCGACCGTGCTAGTGGTCGACGACGAGCAGACATTGCGCGATACGCTTGACTATAATCTGCGCCGCGAAGGCTACCGCGTGCTCACCGCAGCCGATGGCCCGGCGGCCGTGCGCCTGGCCCACGCCGAACACCCGGACCTGGTGATCCTGGATATCATGCTCCCGGGCATGAGCGGCTTCGAGGTCTGCCGCGCCCTGCGCCGGGAGCTGCGCATCCCCATCCTGATGCTCTCGGCCCGCGAAGACGAGATCGACAAAGTCCTCGGCCTGGAGCTGGGCGCGGACGACTACCTGACCAAACCCTTCGGCTTGCGGGAACTGCTGGCGCGCGTCCATGCGCTGCTGCGCCGCGCCGACGGCCTCCGGCCGGAGGCGGCCCCCCCGGCGCGGCCGGAACCCCTAGCCGCGGAGCCCGCGACGCCCCCCGTGCTCATCGCCGGCGCGCTGCAGATCGATCTCGCGCGCCGCCTGGTCACCCGCGGCGGGACCGCGCTGGCGCTGAAGCCCAAAGAATTCGATCTCCTCGTCTTCCTCGCCGGGCATGCCCAGCAGGTCTTCTCGCGGGAGGCCTTGCTCGACCGCGTCTGGGGCTATGACTTCGTCGGCGGCACCCGCACCGTCGACGTGCATGTCCGCTGGGTGCGCAGCAAGATCGAGCTCGACCCCGCCAATCCCACCCTCATCGAAACCATTTATGGAGTCGGCTATAAATTCAGCCCGCCCGTCGAGCGCCGCGCGTGGAGCGGCTGACCCGCGCCCCGCGCTGGACGCGCACCTGGGTGCGCATCGCGCTGAGCTACGCCGTGCTCGTGCTCTTGACGACCGCGACTCTCGGCCTGCTGCTGGGCGATGAGCTCACGCGACACGCGGACGACGCCCTCCAGGCCCGCCTGACCGATCAGGCCCAGGCCGTCGGCGACCTGGCCGCCCCCCTCCTGAGCGCCGCGGCCCCGCTGACCACCACCAACCAGCTGGCCCACACCCTCAGCCGGCAGTTCGGCACCCAGGTGACGCTCGTACGGCCCGATGGCCGGGTGGTCGGGGACTCGGAGGAAGACCCGGCCCCCATGGAGAACCAGAGCGACCGCCCGGAGATCGCCGCCGCCCTCCACGATCCCGGCACCCCGGGTAGCAGCCGCCGGCTCAGCGCTACGAGCCACCGCTCCCTGCTCTACGTGGCGCTCGCGATCCCCGATCCGGCGGGGCCGGGGCGCCTGGCCGGCGTGGCCCGGGTGGCCTATCCGCTGACGGCCATCGAGCAGGAACAAGCCACCCTCTGGCGCGACCTGGAGCTGGCTGTGCTGTTGGTCAGCGTGCCAGCCGCGCTGCTGGGCACCTTGCTGGCCCGCTCGATTGTCGGGCCGCTCTCGGCGTTGCGGGCGACCGCGGCCCGCCTGGGGCTGGGCGATCTCGCGGCCCGCGCCGTGCCGGACGCGCCCGGCGAGATCGGCGAGCTCAGCACAGCCTTCAACACTATGGCCGGCCAGCTCAGCCAGACAATCCGCGAGCGGACCGTCGAGCGCAACCAGATCGCGGCGGTCCTGGCCCACATGCATGACGGCGTGCTGGTCACCGATGGGGCGGGCACCCTGGTGAGTCTGAACCCGGCGGCGGCCCATCTCTTCCACCTGCACCCCGAACAGGCGCTCCACCATTCCCTCGTCGAGATCACCCATAGCCATGAGCTCCATCACGCCCTACGCGCCGCCCTGGCCCAGCCCGGCTCCCGCCAGCGCCTGGAGATCGCCAGCGGCAGCCTGCAGCTCGCCGCGGTAATCACGGCCATCCCGCAGGCCGCCCCCGATGGCCCCACCGGGTTAGTGGTGCTGCAGGATATCAGTGCGCTGCGGCGGCTGGAGCGGGTGCGGCGCGATTTCGTGGCCAATATCGGCCATGAGCTGCGCACCCCCCTCGCCTCGATCAAGCTCCTGGTGGAAACGCTGATGACCGCCCTGGACGACGACCCGGCAATGGCGCAAGATTTTTTGCGGCGCATCGACGTGGAGGTGGACGGGCTCACCCAGCTGGTCCGCGAGCTGCTGGAGCTGTCGAAGATCGAGTCGGGGCAGGTCGCCCTCGACCGGCAGGCGACGCCGGTGCGGCCGCTGCTCGACCGCGCGGCGGGCCGGCTGCAGACCCAGGCGGCGCGCGCCGGGCTGACCCTGACGGTGCAGGCGGCCGAGCCGCTGCCGCCCGTGGATGTGGACGCCACCCGCGTCGAGCAGGTGCTGGTGAATCTGGTCCATAACGCGATCAAGTTTACGCCGCGCGGCGGCCAGGTGACGGTCGGGGCGACCCTCCAGCCGGAAGGGATCTGCATTACGGTGGCGGACACGGGGATCGGCATCCCGGCCGACGACTTGCCGCGGATTTTTGAGCGCTTCTATAAGGTCGACAAAGCCCGGGCGGGCGCGCGGAAGCGGGAGGGGGGCACCGGCCTCGGCCTGGCCATCGCCAAACACATCGTGCAGGCCCACGGCGGGCGCATCTGGGCCACCAGCCCCCGCGAGCGGGGCACGACCTTTTATTTCACCCTCCCCTGTGCCACAGCGCGGCCCGCCTGAAGGCCCCCCTGCGCACAACGCACAATTTGTTAACTTCGCCACTTCCCTCCGGCGCCCAGGCGGCTTGATCCCCGCCGCCCACAGCGGGACTCTCCGTGCGTCCTTAACAACTTGTTAACCTTCTGCTAATCATCCCTTAAAAACTCCCGGCCATAATTAAGATTGAGGAGATCTGTGACCTAGGATTGTTATCGCCCCTGCCAAGTCGGGGGCAGTCAAGTGAAGTCAAGTAAAGGAGACATGCGCGTTATGGTTTTCCGTCCGTTTCTACGACGTACCCAGCTGGGCATCCTGACCGGCCTGACCGCCGCCAGCCTGCTGCTCTCGGCCTGTGGCGGCGACGCCACGGCGACGACCGCCCCCAGCGGGACCGGGGGGGCGCCCACCGCCACCGGCGCGGCGGCCGCCGCGGCCCCCACCAACACCCCGGTCCAGGTGGGCAGCGGCAGCATAACACTCACCGGCGCCGGCGCGACTTTCCCGGTGCCCATCTATAGCAAGTGGTTCCAGCAATACAGCACAACGGTCAACAAAGACGTCGCCTTTAATTACCAGCCCATCGGCTCCGGCGGCGGCATCACCGCGATCACGGCCAAGACCGTCGACTTTGCCGGCTCCGATGCGCCGCTCAAGGACGATCAGCTGGCCAAAGCCCCCGGCTTACTGCACATCCCCACCGTCGCCGGCGCCGTCGTGCTGGCCTACAACGTGCAGGGCGTCACGAGCGGCCTGACCCTCGACGGCCCGACCGTCGCGGGCATCTTCAATGGCGACATCACCAAATGGAACGACCCCAAGCTCGCCGCGCTTAACGCCGGCGTCACCCTGCCCGACCAGGACATTGCCGTCGTCCACCGCTCGGACGGCTCGGGCACGACCAACATCTTCACCAGCTACCTGGCGGCCGTCAGCCCCGATTGGCAGAGCAAAGTCGGCGCGGGCACCACGGTCAACTGGCCGGTGGGCCTGGGCGGCAAAGGGAACCCCGGCGTGGCCGGGCTGGTCAAGCAGACCGATGGCGCCATTGGTTATGTCGAGTTGGCCTACGCCAAACAGAACAATATCCCCTATGCCAAGCTGAAGAATCAGGCGGGCCAGGTGGTCGACGCGACGGTCGATTCGACTAATGCGGCCACCAACGGCATCACGATCCCGGACGACTTCCGGGTGTCGATCGTGAACTCGGCCGACCCGGGCGCCTGGCCGATCGCCGGCTTTACCTATCTGCTGGTCTACAAAGACCTCAACAACATCAAAGATGCCGCCAAAGCCAAAGCGCTGGTCGACTATCTATGGTGGGCCGAGCATGACGGCGAAGGCCTGACCGCCGACCTGCTCTACGCCCGGCCATCCGCCGCCCTGACCACCAAGATCGAGGCAGAGCTGCGCTCGATCACCTTCAACGGCAGCCCGGTGCTGACGAAATAGAGAGTTTTGAGTTGACGAGCGACCGGGGAACGAGTTTTGATCGCGCAGCGGTGCCGCAGGCACATTTTTGCTCGC
>DATGEF010000210.1:0-12675 GCA_035310405.1 Chloroflexia bacterium
CGCAGCAGCGGCCCGGGGTCGATCTCGACCAGGTGGAGGTGGAGCTTGCCGGCTTCGATACGCGTCAGGTCGAGCGCTTCGTTGATCAGCGCGAGCAGGTTCTGGCCGTTGGTCAGGATGCGCGTCAGGCGGATCTCCTGCTCGGCGGCGAGCGGCCCGTAGAGGCCGCCCAGCATCATCTCGGTGAAGCCGAGGATCGCGTTCAGGGGGGTGCGCAGCTCATGGCTCATGTTGGCCAGGAAGGTACTCTTGGCCCGGCTGGCGGCCGCGGCGTCGTCCCGGGCGCGGGCCAGGGCGGTGTTCAGGGCGGCCAGATCCGCTTGCTCCTGGCGCAGGTGCGCGACGAGATCGTTGAGCGCGGCGACCAGGGGCGCGACGCCGGCTGGAGCGCCGGCCGGCACGGTAAAGCCCTGCCCGTCCAGGTGGCTGGCTTGCTGGGCCAGGTGGGCCAGGTAGGCCGCTGACTCGGGCGCGGCGGATCGGTCTTGTCTGTCCATAACCATCGCCCAATCCGCGGCGGCCGCGGCTCCGCCGCGCTGCGCGCCGGCCGGCGGACCCCGAACTGCCCGGATCTTCCTTGACTCTACGGCGGGTCCCGTCGCGACCCCCGCCGGTACTGCGCTCCTGGTGCCGCGGTGCGCAGGCCGGCAGCGATCCCGCCCCGATCGGCCTGCTGGCCCTATCATAGCATGAAAGCGATCCGAAAGCGATCAGAATTTCGGGGGAGGGGGCGCGCCGAGGGCGGCGCGGGCGTAGGCGGCCAGGGCGGCATCCAGCCGGCCCGTGGCGGCCGCCAGGCGCGCCTCGGCCAGGGCCAGGACCTCCTGGTCAGGCCGGGGTCTTGCTGCATTATCCGCCTGGACTCCGATCGTGTCAATAGCAGTCTTGATCTTTTGGAACAGATGTACTACAATCACCGTAGCGGCAGCGACCCCGTTACTACGGCGGCCCGCTTCTGCGGGCCGGCGGGTAGCGACCTAGCGTGAAAGGGGACGTACGATGCGAAAAGTGGTTTCGGGCTTGTTTATTTCCCTGGACGGCGTGACTGAAGCCCCGAACGAGTGGCAATTTGATAGCTTTGACCAGGATTTGGGGACCGAAATGGGGGCGATGATCGCGGGAACGGATACCATCCTGCTCGGGCGGGTGACGTATCAAGAGTGGGCCGATTACTGGCCCACCTCCACCGACGAACCCTTTGCCAGCTTTATTAACAACACGCCGAAATACGTGGTCTCGACGACGCTGGAGACCGTCGCCTGGCAAAACGCCACCCTCCTCAAGGGCCCCCTGGCCGCAGAACTCAGCCGCTTGAAAGCGCAACCGGGCAAAAACATTACCGTGACGGGGAGCCCCACGTTGGTGCAATCGCTGCTCCAGCAGGATCTGCTCGATGAATTAACCCTCATGGTTCATCCCGTAGTCGTCGGCAAGGGCAAACGCCTGTTCCTCCCAGGAGGCAATCTGAAACGCTTACAGTTGGTCACCCACAAGACGACCAGCACCGGCGTGGCGATCCTGACCTACCACCCCAAATAGGCGGCGCGCCCCGGCGAGTCCGAGAGCGGCATGGAGGGCGCCGGTAGCCACCCGGCGCCCCCCATCGTGAGCCGGGACTAGACGGTTTGTAACTGAGCCGGCTGCCTGTGGCCGGGCGCACAACGTCGCGGACGCCACCCTAATCTGCTACTCCTTGGTCGGCTAGTGTCGAAGGGTTGTCTCTACACCGCAAACCCCCTGATCTGACGTTTCGCACGTTCGCCAGTTGGCGCGCCAGGCCTACTTGACTCGGCTGGCTCTTTATTGTATGATATTTATTGGTTATTGTATACTGTATACAGTATACAGATTGGCGGCCTGCGCTGGCTGACGGGCGGCCCGGGGCTGCTACGGTGTCGAGGATCTGGTGCTTTTTTGAAGGAGGAGACGCGATGAAAGCGAGGTTCCTGAACCTGGTTGGGCTGCTGATACTGGTGCCGCTAGTCGCGGGCTGCGGTGCCGATTCCGGCTCCCCGACGGCGACCCCCATCCCGCCCGTGGCGGCCAATACGGCGGCGCCCGCGGGGGCCACCAACACCCCGGCCGCCGCCACCACCGGCGGCGGCACCGGCCAGTTCGCGGGGGTCGAGGTCACCGTGCTGACCTTCACCGGCCCGCAGATCGCTGAGCCGCTGCAGCGGCATGCCCCCGAGTTCGCCGCCCTGACCGGGGCCAAGATCACCATCGTCACCGTCCCCTTCAGCGATCTCTACCAGAAGGTCCTGACCGACCTGGCCACCAAAACCAACAGCTACAATGCCTTTGTCTTCGACCCCCAGTGGATGGGCGACTTTGTGGCCCCGGGCTACCTGGAGGACCTCAGCAGCCGGGTGACCGCCGATTCCGCCCTCCAGTGGACCGATATCGCCCCCTTCTTCCGCGATTTCAGCGCGACGTACCAAGGCCATGTCTATTCCATCCCGCTGGACGGCGACTTTCATATGGTCTACTACCGCAGCGACCTCCTGGCCAAGGACGGCTTGAAGCCCCCGGCGACCTGGGATGACTACCTGGCGATCGCCAAGAAATACCAGGGCCAGGACCTGAACGGCGACGGCACGCCGGATTATGGCTCCTGTATCTCCAAGAAGCGCAACTCCCAGGCCTACTGGTTCATCATGTCGGTGGCGGGCGGCTACCTGCAAAGCAAAGGCACCAGCCAGGGCGCGTTCTTCGACACCGATACGATGAAGCCCCTCACCAACAACGAGGCCTTTGCGGCGGCCCTCGACGTCTACAAGGCGACCGGCCAGTACGCCCCACCCGACGAATTGAACCTCGACGTCGGCGACACCCGGGGCCTCTTCACCTCCGGCCGCTGCGCCCTGTCGATGGACTGGGGCGACATCGGCCCCCTGGCCGTCGACCCCAAGACCTCGAAGGTCCAGGATAAGTCGGCGCCGTGATCCTGCCCGGCTCGACGAAGGTGCTGGACCGCGCGAGCGGCAAGCTCGTGCCCTGCGACGCCACGACCTGCCCCTATGCCGTCAACGGCATAAACCATGCGCCCTATGCCTCCTTCGGCGGCTGGACCGGCGCGCTCAACGCCGCCGACGACCCGAAGGTCAAGGACGCGGCCTACGCCTTCCTGTCCTACGTCAGCCAACCCGCGCAGTCGAGTATTGACGTCACGCTGGGCAAAACCGGCTTCAACCCGTATCGTACCTCGCACTTCAAGAACCTGGACCCCTGGATCAAGTCGGGCATGAGCCAGCAGGCGGCGACGCAATATCTCGGCGCCATCCAGGACAGCCTCAACAGCCCGAATATGGTGCTCGACCTGCGGGTGCCGAAGACGAACCAGTACCAGCAGGTGGTGCTCGATAAAGCGGTGTCCCAGTTCCTGGCCGGCGAGATCAGCCGCGACGACGCCATGAAGCAGATCACCGACGGCTGGGAGGCGATCACCAACCAGGAAGGCCGCGATAAGCAGCTGGCCGCGTACCGCGCCAGCCTCGGCGTGGCCCGCTAGGCGCGGGCGATGCAGCTCGACGTCCACCCGGCCCAAGGCTCGGTCCAAGCAGGGCCGAGCCTCCAGGCCCCGGCCCCGGCCCGGGTCGAGCCCCAGGCGCACACGCTGTGGCCGGGGGGCGATCGGGTCGCGCACAACGTCTTCCTCTGGCCGGCGTTGCTGGTCGTGCTCGTGCTGTCGATCTTCCCGTTATTGGTTTCGCTCTACCTCTCGCTGTCGCGGTTCGAGCTGGTGCCGGGGGGCTTCGAGTTCAACTTTGTGGGCTGGGACAACTACCAGACCCTGTTGTTCGGCAGCGAGCGCATCCACTTCCTCGGCTTGCTGAAGCCGCCGGCCCTGGGGGGCTGGCTGGTGTTCGGGGGCGGGGTGGCCGCGCTGGCCTGGTGGCTGGCGCGGGCGGCGCGGGACCCCCGTGTGCATGCCGGGGGCCTGGGCGGGCGGGCCCTCGTCGCGCTGCTGGCGGCAGGGAGCCTCTGGCTGCTCGTCGGGGCGTTCAGCCCGGGCGGCCGGCCGGGGACTCTCCTGGTCACCGTCATTTATGTCGGCGCCGGAGTCACCCTCCAGTATGGGCTGGGCCTCGGCCTGGCCGTGCTGACCACGCAGCGCCTGCCCGGGCGGCGCTTCTTCCGCGTCGTCTTCCTGCTGCCGATGATGATCACGCCGGTGGGCGTGGGCTATATGTTCCGCATGCTGACCGACACGGGCAAGGGGCCGTTCCAGCCGCTCTGGAAGCTCCTGGGCCTGACGAACTTCTCCTGGGTCACCGATCCCTGGGGCGCCCGGGTCGCCGTGATCATCGGCGACGTCTGGCAATGGACGCCGTTCATGTTCATCGTGCTGCTGGCGGCGCTCGAAGGCCAGGATGTGGAGCCGCTGGAGGCCGCCCTGGTGGATGGCGCCAGCCCCTGGCAGATCTTCCGCGCCCTGACCTGGCCGGCGATTATCCCGGTCAGCAGCACCCTGATCCTGATCCGGATCATCGAGGGCTTCAAGATCGTCGACCTGCCGAATATCTTGACCAACGGCGGCCCCGGCACGGCGACCGAGTCCTTGACGCTGCACGCCTATATCGCCTGGCGCACTTTCGACCTGGGCGGCTCCGCGGCGGTCGCCTACGGCCTCCTGTTCGTCGTCACGGTGGTTGGCGTGGCCTACGTGAACCTGGTCCGCCCCCGCCTCACGGAGGACCCATGAGCAAGCCGATCCGGTCCCGCGGGCTGCGCGAGCTGTCGCCGGCGCGTCTGGTTCTGTCCTATCTGCTGCTGGGTGGGTGGGCCTTCGTCGTCCTCTTCCCGCTCTACTGGCTGGTCGTCACCTCGCTCAAGACGCCCATCGAGGTGGACAGCGGGCCGGTCTACGTGCCCTACGTCGATTTCCAGCCCACGCTGGATGCCTGGCACTATCTCTTTTTCGACCTGGGCAGCGACACGTTCCGGCCGTATCTCAACACAGTGGTGATCGGCCTGACGAGCTCGGTGCTGGCCCTGGCCCTCGGCGCGGCCGCGGCCTACGCGCTGGTGCGCTTCCACTACGCGCCCCGGCTGGGCGCGATCGGCGTCTTTATCGGCTGTGTGCTGCTCGCGACGGGAGCCTTGCTGGCCGGGGTGCCCTGGCCGCTCGCCGCCGGCGCGGGGCTCGCCCTGCTGCTGATCTTGCTGCAGACGATCGGCCGGCGCTTCCGGCGCGCCCTGGGCAATAACGACATCGCTTTCTGGCTGATCTCCCAGCGGATGCTGCCGCCGGTGGCCGTGGTGATCCCCATCTATGTGCTCTTCCAGCGGCTGGGCCTCCTCGACACCCAGGTCGCGCTGATCGTGACCTATGTGGCGACCAACCTGCCGATCGTCGTCTGGCTGCTGCGTGACTACTTCAGCACGATCCCCCTGGAGCTGGAGGAATGCGCGGCCATCGACGGCGCGTCGACCTACCGCATCTTCTGGTCCATCGTCCTGCCCGTGGCGGTGCCTGGGCTGGTTGCCACCTTCCTGTTTGTCCTGGTCTTCGCCTGGAACGAGTACCTGCTGGCCCTGTTCCTATCGAGCGCCCGGGCGCAGACCCTGCCGCTGACGGTGGTGGCGCAGAACGCGACCCGTGGGCCGCAGTGGTGGTATATGTCGGTGCTGATTCTGATCATGATCCTGCCGGTGATCGGCATGGCGATCGCCCTGGAACGTTATATCTCACGGGGGATTCTGGTGGGAGCGATCAAAGGATGAGCAGCCCCCGGGATGCCGGGCCGCCGGCGGGGCTCGGGCCGGGCGGCAACGGGGCCCGCGAGGAGCCCGGCGGCAGCGACGCGATCCAGCAGACTCTGCTGGGCAGCCAGGTGTACGACCTGCTCTGGCAACGTATCATCCGCCACCAGCTCCGGCCGGGCGATAAGCTCTCGGACCTGCGCCTGAGCGAGGAGCTGGGCGTGAGCCGCACCCCCGTGCGCGAGGCCCTACAGCGCCTGGCGCAGGACGGTATCGTGCGCGCCGAGCACCGCCGCGGCTTTTACGTGGCCCACTTCTCGCGCGCGGACGTGCGCGAGATCTATGATGTGCGCACGGCGCTGGAGGTGTTGGCCGTCCACCTGGCCCTCCCGCAACTGACGGATGCCGAGCTGGACGCGGCGCAGGCGGCGCTGGATGATATCTGGCAGCGGCTGGAGGCCGGCGACCCCACGGTGCATGAGGCGTTCCTCCCGGTGGACCGGGCCTTTCATGAGCTGCTGGTGCGCGTGGCCGGCAACCGCCGGCTGGAGGCGATGATGACCGCCCTGCAGGCCCAGGTGCGCGTGTTCCAGTTCTACGGCATCCACTTTCAGCAGATCATGAAAAACTCGCTGGCGCAGCACCAGGCGATCCTCACCGCCATGCAGCAGCGCGACCAGACGGCGGCCGAGGCGGCCATGGCGGGCCACATCCAGGCTGTGAAAGAGTGGGTGCTGACGGAGTTCGTGACCCCCGAGGACCCATGAGCGGCGGTGGGCCCCCGCCCCGCGGCCGCCGGGACGTGTCCTGGCTGGCGGTCGCCCCGGCCGGCCTCCTGATTGGGCTGTTCCTGGTGCTGCCGGCGGGGCTGGGGCTGATCGGTAGCTTCACCGACCTTGGGCCGAGCGGCGGGGCCGGGCATTTCGTCGGATTGGCCAACTACCGCGCCGTGCTGGCCGACCCCAGCCTCGGGGTGGCCTTCGGCAACGCGGCCCTGCTCACGGCCCTGACGGCGCCGATCGCCATCGGCACCGGGCTGGCCCTGGCGCTCGCCCTGCGCCGGCCCTTCCGCGGGCGCGGCCTCGTGCGCGTGCTGCTGCTGGCGCCCTGGCTGGTCAGCCCGATCGCCAGTGGCGTGCTCTGGCATTTTCTCTACAATAGCCAGGTGGGGCTGTTGGGCTGGGCCGCCGGCTGGAGCGCCGCCGCGCCCCACCCGCTGGCCGATCCCCATTGGGCGCTGCCGGCCGTCGCCGGGGTCGAAGTCTGGCGCCTGGCGCCGCTCGCCGGCTTCCTGCTGCTGCCCGGCGTGCTGGCCGTGCCCCAGGACGACCTGGACGCGGCGACCCTCGCCGGCAGCCCCGCCCGGGTCACCCTGCTCCAGGTGATCCTGCCGCGGCTGCGCGGCCTCTTGCTGACCGTGCTCCTCCTGCTGATCGCCGATAGCTTGACCACCTTCGACGGCATCCTGGTCTTGACCGGCGGCGGCCCCGGCTCCAGCACGATGGTCCCGGCCCTCTACAGCTATACGTTGGCCGTCACCGGGCACGACTGGCCCCAGGCCACTACGGTCGCCTGGTTGCTGCTCGGCCTGATGCTCGCGGTCGGGGCGGGGTATCTGCGCCTGCTCCGCCCGCCGCCGTAATGCGCCGGCGCGGCGGGTCCGCCCGGCCCGGGGGGCGGATGATCCTCATCGGGCTGGCGCTGGCGGCCGGGTGGGTGCCGCTCGGCTGGGCTGGGCTGGCCGCCCTCGGGCTGCAACCGGCCGGCGGGAGCTGGGTCGGCGCGCTCACCCTGGACAACTTCGCCGCCGTGACGGGCTTTGAGCCGGCCTTCGGCGCCGAATTCGCCTATACCCTGGCCGTGGCCGGCCTGGCGACCCTGCTGACGGTGGCGGCGGCCTTTCCGGCGGCCTACCGGCTGGCGCAGGTGCGGGCCGCCTGGCCGGGGCGGCTGATGCCGGGGCTGCTCGTGCTGGCGGTGAGCCCGGCGATCGCCTATGGCTTGCCCCTGGCCGCCGTCCTGCGCGGGATCGGGCTCTATGGGACCTTTGCCGGGCTGGTGCTGGCCAGCACGGCCGCGCAGCTGCCGCTGGCGCTCTGGCTGCTGCGCGGCTACCTGGCGCAGCAGCCCCCCGAGCTGGCCGAGGCGGCGCGCCTGGAGGGCGCGGGCTGGCTGACCACGCTCCTCCAGATCGGGCTGCCCCTGGCCGTGGGGGGGATCGGGGCGACGGCCGTCCTGGTCTTTGTGCTCGATTGGAACCTGTTTGTGCTGCCCAGCCTGCTGACGGCCGGGCCGCCGCTCGTGCTGCCGCTGGCCTTGCGCGACTTTTTCGCGTTCGAACGCGACCTCGACTGGCCGACGGCGGCGGCCGCCCTGCTGCTCACGCTCGGGCCGGCCCTGGCCCTCGCCCTGGCCGCCGCCCGGACCCTCGACCGGCTAGTGGTGCGCGACGGATGACCAGGACGTTGCCCTTCCGCTTTTTGGTTCCCGCTTCGGATACAGAGGGAGGTTAGTGACGTCATTCTGGGCGCATGAAGGAGGTCAGGAATGAGCGATACGCTACCCCCGCCTGAGCAACCCGGCCACAGCGTGCTGGCCGCCACGTTCGCGTACAACGCCTGGGCCAACGTGAAGCTGCTGGACTTTTGTGCGGGCCTGAGTGACGCGCAAATGGACTCCACGACCGTGGGCGGCTACGGCACGATCCGCGCGACGCTGGGGCATCTGGTCGACGCCGAAGTGGACTATGTGTCGCGGGTCACCGGCCAGCGGCCGGCCACCCCGCCGCCCGGGGACGCGGTTTCCAACTTCGCCGTGCTGTGCGCGGCCGTGCAGTGGGCCAATGAGGAATTGCTCACGTTGTCCCTGTCGGCACGCAGGGACACGCGGGTGGTCGAGGTGTGGCCCGAGGGCACGGTACGGTATCCGTTGGCCGACCTGCTGGTGCAAGCCACCAGTCACGCGATGGAGCATCGCACGCAGGTCGCCGCGATCCTCACCGCCCTGGGCCTGGAGCCGCCCGATCTGAGCACCTGGGGTTGGATGGAGGATCGCGGCGCCAAGGAAGAAACCCTCGTCGCCCCAAGCTAAGCCAGCCAAGGAGATGCACATGTCCCAGACCCAACCCGACGGCTACCTCGCGATTCCCCCCAGCGGCCAAGGCCACCCGGTCTTGGTCCTCCACGCCTGGTGGGGGCTCAACGCCACCATAAAGGCCGTCTGCACGCGCCTGGCCGAATCCGGGTTCGTCGCCTTTGCCCCCGACCTCTATCATGGCCAGGTCGTCGACACCATTGCCGCCGCCGAAACCCGCAGCAGCGCCCTGTTTGCCAACCTGGACCAAGCCCGGGCCGACGTCGCCGCGGCCGCCACATTCCTCACCGCCCGTGCCGACTCGCCCGCCCGCGGCCTGGCGGTGCTGGGCTTCTCGCTGGGCGCCTTTTTCGCGCTGGATCTCTCGGTCACCGCGCCCGAACCCATCCGATCCGTCGTCGTCTTTTACGGGACGCGGCCCGGCGACTACCGCAACGCGCAGGCCGCCTACCTCGGTCACTTCGCCGAGACGGATGCGTTTGAGCCGCCCGAGGAGGTCGACGCCTTGGAGGAATCCTTAAGGCGTGCGGGCCGCCCGGTGACTTTCTATCGCTACCCAGGTACGGGACACTGGTTCTTTGAACCGGACCGCGCGGCAGCTTACCACCCTGCGGCGGCAAGCCTGGCGTGGGATCGCACCCTCGCCTTCCTGCAGTCTGCCGCTACCCGGTGAGCGCAACTCGGGCGCTGTTCCTAACGCCGGCATGAGCCGATGGTGTCGCCTGGCGGCAGCCGGACTCAATCGTCGTAGTTTGAGTTGGTATACGGTATCAGCCCCGGGCAGGTGCGCGGCTGCAGGATCAGCGCGGGCCGCGCCGGCTGCGTGAAGTCGAACGCGGCCGTCATGTTGGCCGCCGCCCGGTCCCGCGCCGTCAGCTGCGGCAGGCCGAGGTCGTCTTCGGCGAAGCGCAGCATCGACGAGAATTCGTAGGGCGTGTGATCGACAACCCCCTGCTTGGCGTAGGGCGAGATCACCAGCAGCGGCACGCGGAAGCCCAGCCCGTAGCCATCCACCTGCTGCGGGGCCACGTGGTCGTAGAAGCCCCCGAAGTCGTCCCAGGTCAGGAACACCGCGCTGCTCCCCCAGTCGGACCCTTGCATCAGCGCGTTCA
Source organism: Chloroflexia bacterium (assembly GCA_035310405.1). GTDB lineage: Bacteria > Chloroflexota > Chloroflexia > QHBQ01 > JAICKM01 > JAICKM01. Next base: position 9,912 of record DATGEF010000210.1, read on the forward strand.
GCATCTGCACCGTCCAGTTTTCGCCCACGCAGACGCTCGCCGGCGCGTGCTCGCTGACGCGGGCGGGCGTCACGATCCAGGAGACGGTCGGCAGCGTGCCCGCCGCGGCGTCGGTCAGGAATTGCTCGGTCGGCACCACGTTGTTCCAATCCGGGCCGTTGCGGATATGGGCGATCGCGTTGAACGACGACCAGATATAGCCGCCGGTGTTGGCCGGCGGGGCATAGTAGCGCCAACTCGCGCCTTTGGCGTCGAGCTCGTCGGCCAGCGTCTGGAAGTCGAAGCAGGCTTCTTGCAGGTGCGTGGTGCCGTCCGCGCCCTTCACCGACACCTGCTGGTTCGGCACGTCACAGCCCCAGCCGCGCGCCGCATTGCCCAGCGTGCCGATATTGCGGTCGGTGACCGGGTTGTTGATCGCGCCGCCCGATTGCGCGGCGACGGTGTAAAGGTGGTTGGGGAAGCTCGGCCCCATCAACGACGAGAACATCGCGTCGCCCAGGACGAAGTGCTGCGCGTAGGTCCAGTAGTTGGGGATATCGGTCTGGTACAGCTGCGTCAGGCTGTTGTTGGTGTAGGGCGCGGGCGCGGCGCGGGCCGCGCTTGACAGGTGGTCGAAGCGGTCCATCTGGCCGTTGTCGTAGGCCGCGAACGCGCCCTGCGACGAATGGTCGATATCCAGGACCTGGTCGGCCTCATGGTGCAGCGGCACCACGTTGCCGGCCGAGTCGGTGGCCGTCGTCGCGCCGTTCGCGCCGGGATAGGTGCCAAAGTAGTTGTCGAAGGTGCGATTTTCCTTCACGAAGAAGATGATATGCTTGATCTGACCCGCGCCCGGCAGCCCCCCGCCGCTCGGGTACTTCTCGCGGTAGCGAAACGTCCCTAGCTGCGAGAGCAGGACCTGGTAGGGCGGCTGGTTCTCGGGGTGATATTCGAAGACGGCCCGTTGGAAATACTGCACCCGGTACGGCTGGCCGTTCAGGGCGCTCGTTTCGGTGAACTCGTCGGAGATGGGATAGCCCTGCTGGGCCAGCCCGCCGTGGCTGCGCCAGTAGTCGAGGAAGAGGCCGCCGAGCCGGTGGCCGGTCTCGGCGAAGAGCACGGACCCGGGCGCCGTGTTGGGGGTCTGCCCGGGCGCGCCGTGCGGGTACTGCTGCTGGTAGCGGAAGGTGCCCAGCAGGGAGAGCAACACGGTAAAAGGTGGGGCGTTCTCCGGGTGCCGTTCGAACACGGCGCGCTCGAAGTACTGCATGGTGTAGATCTTGCCGTCCGTCGGGCTGCTTTCCTGCAGCTCGGGCGAGATCGGGTAGCCCTGTTGGGCCAGGCCCCCATGGTTGTCCCAGTAGCTCAGGAAATCGCCGCTCACCGTCTGATGGGTTTCGGGGAAGGTCCGCGAGGTCGCATCAGCCCCCTGCACCAGCCGCGGCACGAGCACCGCGAGGGGGACAAGCAGCAGCAAGATCAGCGTTCCGACGACGCTCCCGCGTTTGCGCAACTGACCCATGGGAAAGACTCCTTTCGCCTTGGCAGGTATCGGCCGCGCTGGACCCCGGGCAGCGGAGTACCACCCTCTCTGGCCGTGGTCACCAGCAGAATACGGGCCGCCGTTAGAAGCCCTGAGTGGAAAGTCCTGAGTCCGAAGTGCGGCTGCACCCCGCCGACCCCCGTTACCGGCGGCTATCAGGTCGACGTCCTCGGGCCGCACTTCACCTGCACCACCACGGGCTCGGCGGCCGTCACCGATAATGGCACTCCGGTGGCCGGCGTGCAGATGCAGGCCCACTGGCGCCTCTACGACATTTTCGATCATTACACCAATACAGACTGTGCGGCCGTCAGCGGATCGGATGGGGTGGCCAGCTGCACGGTGGCCCCGCCCCCGAACTGTTCAGGAGCGGACAGATCGTGTAGGCAACAGGACGTAGCGGATGGGCTACCGCGCCTAAAACGGCTGTGGGAGAGGGCTCTGCCCTCGAAATACTCGCCTCATGACCTGGCGCGGGATCGGGGCCGGCCCGCGCGGCACAAGCGTCGAGGGCAGAGCCCTCTCCCACAGTCCGCATGACGGCGCATCCACCTCTGCCGGCGTACTTGTGTTCTGCGCCTCTTGCCCGGCACCATCGGTCCACTCCTGAACCCGAACTGGGAGGGCGCCAGTGTCGATCTGATCTTTACCACGCCGGATCAGGTGACCCTCAGCGCGTCCGCTGCCGCGTCCTGCGGCGGGCGCTAATAGCTCGAGCGGTCGTCAGTCGTCAGTTGTCAGTCGTCGGTCGTCAGTCATACATGTGGGCGCGATACAGGTTCATAAGCGATCCCTTTTAGCTGCCAGCGGGCTCCGGCGCCCCGGTCGGGGTGCGGCGACGGACTACCGCGCTAGTGCAGCCTCCAGCGACTCCTTGGGTTATGAGGAGTGAGCACGCCGACGTGCGAACGGGGCCCCACCCGCGCTCGCACCTGGGGTGCTCACTCCTCGCTCAACGATCGCCCACGGGGTCGCTGGCACTTGCGCTAGCGCGCGCCCGCGACGGGAGCGGTTCAGGGCTCGGGGCCCGCCTCCAGCACCAGGAAATGCACCGTCCCACCCATATCTCCGGCGATCACCTGGCCGGCGAAAGTCGTTGCGCAGCAGTAGAACGCCCGCTCGCCCACGAACGTGGCTACCGACCGCCCCGTGCCCAGGTCCCAGACCCGCACCGTTCTATCGTCGGAGGCGGAGACGGCGCGCTGCCCGTCGGGCGTCACCGCCACCGCGTTCGCCCCTCCG
>DATGEF010000211.1:0-2400 GCA_035310405.1 Chloroflexia bacterium
GGCCACATGGACGCGCGGGTGACCGCCATGGTCGACCTCTACACCGATCCGCATATCGAGTTGCCCGACGGCGCCGCGTACGAACTGCAAGATCTGGCGTTACACCTGGGATCGCTCCCCGCCGAGACGGAGGCCGCCGCCGCCCAAACCGGGTTGCTGTGGCACGAGACGGGGCGGATCTTGGCGCGTAAAACCGGCGGGCGCGGCACCCAGAAACTCAGCGACCGGATCCAGATGGATTTCCGCCTGTATCTGGAACAGATCGCGGCCGAAGCGCCGGGATTGGGCGATACCCCCCCCTCGCCACTGGCCCGTCTGGCCGACGAATTAATCGTGGCGCGCGAGTTTGCGCGGGCCACCCTCTTAGCGGCCCCCCGGCAGAAGGAGCTGATCCATGCCGACCTGGATCATTGAACCGCGTGACCCATTAATTGTGCGCGACGGCCGACCGTTTGGACCAACCCCCGGTGCGCGGGCGGCCACGTTGCCGTTTCCTTTCCCCTCCACTACTACCGGCGGCGTGCGCACCCAGGCCGGGCTAGATGCAGGGGGACGCTTCATTGTCAGCGACGACAATATCGCGCGCGTGAAAGGGATCGCCGTGCGCGGTCCGCTGCTGGTCGAGATCGATGATGCTGATCAAATTACGCAGTGGTTGGTGCCCGCCCCAGCCGACGCACTGCTGACGCACGCCGACGATGGGAGCTTGTTGCGCCAGCGGCTGGGCCCGATTGACGAGCCGGCGGCGCAAACCGCCTGGGCCGCGTCCCCGGTCCCGGCGGATCTCCATCTGCTGGCTCCCGCCAGGCATTTGGACCGCAAGCCAGCCGCGGATCCACCGCGCTTTTGGTACTGGCCCGAATTGATGCATTGGCTCTACGAGCCCCCGGCGGAAGATAGCTTGGTCCGCATCCAGCCCGGCGAGGATAACGCCGGGCTGTGGGAAAAGGTGGACGGGGCCGGGGCCCGGCCGCATCGCCCCATCGGCCATAACGGACCGTCCACCGAGATGCGAATGCATGTGAGTATTCAACCCGCCACCAGCACGGCATTAGAAGGCGCCCTCTTCCAGACGCGCGGCCTGGAGTTTGTCGGCCCGGCCCGCCAGCGGCTGGCGCTGGCGATCAGCAGCGCGGGGACGGTGGCGACGGGCATGGCGCCGCTGGGCGGCGAAGGCCGCCTGGTGCAGTGGAGCGCCGGGTATCCATCCCAACCGCCGGCAGTGTCCAGCCCCCCGCCCGCTCCAGCCGCATCCGCCGATCTTCCAGAAGGGGATCTCTTTGCCACAACCTGTCCCGCGCCGATCCAGCAGGCTATCGTGCGGCAGCGTGCCTGCCGTCTGGTCCTGCTGACTCCCGCCTGTTTCGAGGCTGGTTATAGCCCAACCTGGGTGATGCAGCAGTATGGCGCAGTTGTGTCGCTTAAGGGGGCGGCGGTGAACCGCTTCCCGGTGGTTTCCGGCTGGGACTTCGCCGCGCGCCAGGGCGCGGGCGCCCCGAAATCGACCCGGCGGCTGGCGGGGGCGGGCAGTGTGTTCTTCTTTAAGCTCGGCGACGACGACGCGGCGATCGTCCATTGGATTCAGGATGTCTGGATGCACTGTGTGAGCGACAGCGCGGGGGCCCAGCAAGATGGATTTGGCCTCGCCGTCCTGGGCACCTGGTCAGGTGATCTACAAACGATGGAGGTATCGCCATGAGCCGCCCGCGGCCCCCTGATCCCCCTGTGGTGCCCGAGGTGGCCCCCCCCCGCCGGGCGCACACCGCAGACGGGCACGACCAACCCTGGGCGACCCAGACCCGTGAATACCGGCTGATCACTCCCCTGTTCGGCGGCGGCGTGGAACCCCAGGAGGCCGATCCGGTAACAGTGGTGCGGGGATCGACCGTGCGTGGGCAACTGCGGTTTTGGTGGCGCGCCTGCCGAGCCGGCCATTATAGTACGGTGGCGGCGTTGAAACAGGCCGAAGACCTGCTCTGGGGCGCGGCCAGTACCGAACAAGATGTCGCCCCGGCCCCGGTACAGATCACCGTGATGACCACCCGACCGGGCCGGGCCGAAAAGCCTTTCACCGTGGTCAGCCGCGATGGTCGGCGGGCCAAAGCGCAGGCCAATGAAGCGGTGGCCCCCGCATACGCCGCATTTCCCCTCCAACCCGATGATAAAAGTCTGCAAGCGCAGGGGGTGAATCTGCCCACGAAGGCGGTCCAGGTCGGGGTGGGGTTCACCCTCACCCTCACTTACCCCCCGGTCTGGGGCCTAATCGTTTATCACATCTCAGGCGGGGCGCCCGATGACGGCGCCCCGGCCTCGTTCTTGCTGGGACGGTGGGTATGATGAGCTTACCTACTTGTGCGATCCCGCTGCTGGCGGATTTGTGCGAAGGCTTCTGGCCGACCG
>DATGEF010000212.1:0-2118 GCA_035310405.1 Chloroflexia bacterium
TTGATCGTCTTGTGCTCGGCGCCGTGATAGCCAAAGACGCGTTGGATCTCCGGGACGCGGCCGACCAGCAGCAGGTAGCCCAGCAAGAAGCTGAGCCGGATGGCGCCCTCCAACAGGTTGCTCGCCCAGGGCGCCGCGATATAGTGATCGGCCCAGCCGACGAGGAGCAGGGGCAGGACGAAAAAGAGGCCCAGCCCGAACAGCAGCGACAGGGCCATGGCCGCCCGCACCCCCTGGCTGGCCTGGGCCATATAGGCCGCGCCGTCCGGCGGGGCGGCGCCGGCCGGGGGGCTTGCCGCCGCGGCCACGGCCGCCGAGAAGCGTAGGCTGCGCATGCCGAGCACCATGCTCTCCCACAGCAGCACGATGCCCCGGAGCAGGGGCCAGGTCGCGTAGCGGTTGAGCTGGGGGGATAACGGCTCGTCATAGAGCACGATCTGGTCGTCGGCGGCCCGCACGGCTACCGCCATGTGGGTGCGCCCGCGCATCATCACCCCTTCGATGACCGCCTGGCCGCCATAGTAAAACTTTGCCACGCCGCCTCACATTTCTTCGGGGCGGCCGTCCGTCGCCCGGCCGCAGGTTACCATAAATCCAATGGGGCTGGCTCCATTGTAACAGAAAGTGCCCTGAAATGGAAGGCTTTGCGACTTGACCTCGGCTGCGCAACCGTGTATAGTATATGCGAACGTCGTATTCTCGCGTGCTAGCCTGATCCCGGAACCTGCCTGGTCGCATTTCGACGCTGAAATGGCGACCGTCCCGCCCCAATGCTGAGGCCCGCTCGTTCCCCCGAGGTTATCGCTGTTCTTATCACGGAGGAACTCACGTGGTCCATTCTACGGTCTCCCGCCGTGCCACCAAAGATGCGCCGCTTCCTGTCGGCCGCCGGCACGGCTATTTCTCGACCCTGGTCGAAACCGTCTTCCCGTTGAACGAAGCCAATGCGCAGGCGCGCTCGCTGCCCCGCCCCGAGCTGGCCGGGCTGACGGTCGAGGACTTGCTGGCGGCCTACGCCTGCATGCGCCTGTCCCGCGAAATCGACAAGATGGAGACCCTGCTCCATCGCTCCGGCAATCTCTGGTTCAGCATCGCCGGGGCCGGCAAAGAGGCGCTGAACGTGGCCGTCGGCATGCACTTGCGCGCGGACGACATCAAGTTCCCGTACTATCGCGATCATGCCCTGGCCCTCTGGTCGGGCATTACGCTGCTCGACATGCTGCGCCAGGGCACTGCCTCCCGGCTCGACCCGATGTCGGGCGGCCGGCAGATGACCAGCCACTTCGGCTCGGTCGAGTTCAACTACCCCACCGGCAGCACCATGACGGGCTCACAGTGCCTGCCGGCCGCCGGCCGCGCCGAGGCGCTGGCCCTGGAGCAGAAGCTTGGCGTGCGCGTCAGCGGATCGCAGCCGGACACGATCGTCTATACCTCGCTCGGCGACGGCACGACCTCCGAGGGCGAAGTGGAAGAAGCGATCCGCGATGCGGTGCGCAATATGGCGCCGCTCCTGATCGTGATCGAGGACGACGCCTGGGCCATCTCGACGCCGATCGAGACCAATGTCCCCGGCGGCGACATCCGCAAAATGTATCGCCAGTACGAGCATATCGGCCCGCACAACCACCTGGAGATCCTCTCCGTCGACGGCACCGACTTCATCGCCACCTACCGGGCCGCCGGCCAGGCGGTCGAGTATCTCCGCGCCCGCAAGGGCCCGGTGCTCTTCCACGCCTCGGTGACCCGCCCGCTCAGTCACTCGTCGGCCGACACACAGGCCTACTATCGCAACGCCGCCGACCTGGCCGCCGAGGAGGCGCGCGACCCCCTGACGCGCATGGCCGCCTTGCTGGGCCAGTATGACTTCCCGGCCGAGCAGCTGGCCGCGATCGACGCGCTGATCCTGCGCGAGGTGCGCCAGGCCGCGAATACGGCCACCGTCGAGCCCAAAACCGACCCTGACACGATCCTCGACCATATCACGAACAGCCCGCTCCAGGTGCAGATCACGGACGTGCGCCCGGCCGATGTGCCGCCGCCGCCCGCCCCGCCGGACGCCGAGCGCATCCCCATGCGCGATATGATCAACCGCGTGCTGATCGAGGAAATGGCCCGCAA
>DATGEF010000213.1:0-2746 GCA_035310405.1 Chloroflexia bacterium
GACTGACGACTGACGACTGACGACTGGTCATGCGCACAAAGCAATAGAGGGCGGCGGCCACGGCGAGCATGGTCGCGGGGTGGGACATGTAGGAGCCGGACATGAAGAGCAGGAACGGGGAGGTGAGGCCGAGCGCGGCCGCCCAGAACCCGGCGACGGGGCCGAACAGCCGGCGGCCGGTGGCATAAATCAGCGCCAGGCTGGCCCCGGCACAGAGCGGGTTGACCAGCCAGGGGAGGCCGGCCCAGATGCCCGGGACCAGCAAAAGCGGCCACCCGGGGGGGTACTTACTGAACCAGCGGCCATCGGTGATCAGGATAAAGCCCTGATCGAAGAAGTCCGGCAGGGGCGGGGCCGGCACCCAGGCGCGCCCCAGCGCGAAGATCTTCGCCTGCCAGAGATAGGCGACGTCGTCCTGCACATGGGGGATGCCTTCCAGGGGCCCGAGGCCGATCGCGGCGGTCGCTGCAATCGCCGCCAGGGCCAGCAGTAACATAGTGAGAGTTATGAGTTTTGAGTTTTGAGTTATGAGTTGTGCGTTTTGGGTTATGAGTTGTGCGTTTTGGGTTATGAGTTGCTCGGGGGGCTCGGGGCTGGCGGCGCCCGGCGCGGGAGCGGGGAGCCGGCTGCCGCGCGGCGGGCGGGTGAGGGTGGCCCAGCCCAGGCTGAGCAGGGCGGCCAGGAGGACCAGGAGCCAGGTCCCGGTGAGGGCCAGGGCCGTCTCCAGCACCATATCGGCCAGGGTGGCCCAGCCAGCGGGGCGGTAGATATCCTCTTTGATCAGGGTCGTCGGGACCCCCGCCGTCACGCGCCACCAGGCGATGCTGCGCCGCTCGGGGCGCACCAGGAAGGCGTAGCCGTTATGCGCCGCGTCGAGGATCAGGAGCCCGGCGGGGCCGCGTCCATCGACCAGGGTCGCATAGACGCGGGCGTTGGGCACGGTCCGGCTGCTGCGGTCTTCGGCGGCCGTCGCCCCGGGGGCGGTGGGCAGCGGCCGCCAGGTGGCGGCCGCCCCGCCCGGCGAGGGGGGCAGGGGCACCCATTGGCTAGGGGGCCGCACTTCCTGGAGGGCTTCGCCGAGGCGTCCCAACGCCACCAGTGGGGCCTGCGGGTCGGCCGGCTGGTAGTCGAGCGACTCGCGGGGGGCGGCCAGGTACCAGCCGAAATGGCCCGTCGCGGGTAGCTGGCCGGGGGGGAGATCCAGGCCGATCTTGGCATTATTCACCCGGCCGGTGGCGCCCTGGGCTGTGAGGACCACCCGCACCTCGGTCTGGCTAGGGGCGGCCAGGGCCAGGGCCCAGGCGAGGACCGTCACCCCGCCCAGTCCGAGCAGCCCACGCCAGGGCCCGTGTCTTTGTGAACTACGCAATCTGTTCTGCTTCCTGGAGCGCTTGCGCTCCCTCCTTGCGGGCATGGTTTGCTGATTGAGGAAGGCGCGCACCGTTTTGGCTAGGGAGTGACCCAGGCGCGCGTCTCGGTATCGAAGAGGAAGGTTTGCCCCCCGGTGCTGCGCAGGGTTAAGCGCCCGTTGCTGGCGGCGACGATATGCAGCGAGCCGGCGCTCACGGGGGTGAAGAATTCGAGCGGGCCATCAAAATAGTCCATACTGCGCGTGTGAATAAAGACCACAATCGCCCCTTGCTGGGTATCTTGGCGTAGCGCCCCGGCATAGACCAGCATATAGTGATCATCCACGATCCCGCGCCAGGCATTCTCAAACATACAACACGTGTACTCGCCTGGACTGGTCGAGGCGATAAGACCCAACGGCAGGACTACCGTCGGCGGCACCCATCCGGGGGGCGGCTGCGGGTACGGTGTGGGGACGGGGGTCAGAGCGTGCGCCGTGACTGTAGCAAGGATGCTCTGATCCTGCGCCTGCTCGGCGGCTTGCCGGGTTGCGATATCCTCCCGGATATGGGAGGCCGTGGGCGAGACGATCGGGGGCGGCGCCTCGGGGGGCGTGGGGGACGGGGGCACGCGCGTGCTGGTCGGCGCCCCCGGCGACCCCAGCGGCGGAATAGGAGTCGGTGAAAGGAGCGGAACAGGGGTCGGGGAGAGGCTCGGATCGCTGGCGAGTTGATCGGCCCGGCCACACCCGGTCAGCAGCAGCACGGCCCCGACCAGGGTGGCCACCAGGCTGATTTGGCGTCGATGGTTCATCAAATCTCCTTTGCCCGCTTGGGCTTGCGTGGCGTTGGGAGGGGAGGTCGTGTGCCCACCACCTTTCCCGCCTGGATCACCAGACTAAAGCTGAGTTATGACACCGTTAAATCGCAGGGGGCGGGGAGGAAATTGCGCAGCTCCGATTAAACTAATTCGGCGCCATTGTTCCGCCATCATACATCGCATACGGCCGTAGCATACCATAAAACCCGGCGCGTGGCGAGTTTTGTGCATCGCGCACAAGGAAGAGGGGCCAAAGATTGGCCGTTTTGCCATAGCCGCCGGCCGCGGGGAGAGGGATACTAAAGCCGTAGGCAAGGATGCCCGCGGCAGTATGATCCTGCCCGATCGCGTTGGTCAATACGGAATACATATCCCTCTAGTATATCAAGAAAGGAAACCCCCTTATGGAAAGCAAGGCCCTATTCGGTGCCAACACATCAGACGATGTGTTGGCATTGTGTAAAGACAACGGCATCAAGATGGTCGACGTCCGGTTCACCGATTTGCTCGGGGGCTGGCAGCACTTCAGCATCCCGGTGGGTGCGCTCGCGGAAGACGCTTTTACGGAAGGGCTCGG
>DATGEF010000214.1:0-6836 GCA_035310405.1 Chloroflexia bacterium
AAGGCAGCCGCAGCCGCGAAGTCCTCACCGCCCCGGACGCGGACGAGGGCGAAGTCCTGAGTTGAAAGTCCTGAGTCGAAAGTACGACTGTGGGTTTTAGATTTGGGATTGGGCGACGCGGGGCCGGTGACCAGTGACCCATGGCCCAACAACTCAAAACTCAAAACTCAAAAATGTGCCTGCGGCACCGCTGCGCGATCAAAACTCGTCCCGCCCCCGCCCCCTGCCGTCTGTGGGAGAGGGCTCTGCCCTCGATGATCTAGCCGCGCGGCTGAGCCCGCGGAACGGTGTGGCAGGATGGGAGCGCCCATCCGCCGCCTAGTCGACGGGCGAGTATCCGGATTTTGAATTTTGAATTTTGAATTGGAGACGGCGGGGCCGGTGACCAGTGACCCATGGCCCAGCCAACTCAAAACTCAAAACTCAAACCTGTGCCTGCGGCACCGCTGCGCGCGCAAAACTCGTCCCACTGACGACTGACGACTGACGACTGACGACTGACCGCTCGTCACACAAGGAGACCGGAGCATGCCCCTCATTCCGCAGCGCACGTCCCGCCCTCTACTGGGAGTTCTGGCCCTGGTCGGGGCGTTGCTGACGGCCTGTGGCGACACCCCGCTGGCCGCCGCGCCCACCGCCACCCGGCCCCCGCCAGCCGCCGCGTCCACCGCCACCCGGCCCCCGCCGGGGGCGGCGCCCGGCACCGATATTGCGGCGATCCTGTCCACCCTGGCCTTGCCCCGCCTGGACGGAGTCACCCTGCGCGTGCTGGTCTGGAAGGACAGCTACAAAAACCTGCTGACCACCTTTGGCCGCCTGACCGGGGCCACCATGGACATCACCTCGATCACCTCCACCGATGAGCAGCTCATCTATCTCGGCACGAGCGGGCCCATTCCGTACGATGTGCTCTCCATCCCCATCGATTCCATCCCCGCCAATATCACGCAGGGCCGCTTAGCCCCCATCGATCGGCAGCAGGTCTCCCATTATGCCGACCTGATCCCGCGGTTGGCCACGCTCCCCATTGGCACCCGGGACGGCCAAGCCTATATCGTGCCCACCTATTGGGGCTATGAAGGGATTTTGTACGATCCCGCGGTCTTTCCCACCCCCCCGGCCTCGTGGGACGTCTTCTGGGATCCGCGCTACAAGGGCCAGATCGCCATCTGGGATGATATCGAGTTTGTGGATAATACCGCCCTCTTGCTGGGCCTGGGCCAATCCAGCCCCTCGGCCATTTATAACCTCACCGACCCCCAGCTGGCCCAGGTCCAGACCAAGTTGCTGGCCCTGAAAGCCCAGAACCCGATCTTTTTCCAGGACCCGGCCGAGTTAACGGCCCTGATGGCGCAGGGCAAAATCAAGCTGGCCTTTGGCTGGCTGGTGAACGCGGCCGATCTCCAGGATCAAGGGCATGATATTCGCATGACCTACCCGCCGCGCGAAGGCACCGTGGTCTGGTATGAGGCCCTGGCCGTGCCGAGTGCCTCCAGCCAAAAAGCGGCCGCCTTCACCCTGATCAACACCATCCTCGATCCGGCGGTCCAGGCCTGGCTCTCCGATCGGAACTATACCGTGGCGAACGCGCAAGCGGTGCGCTACTTTACGCCCGATCAAACGGCCAAAGCGCAGCGCATCTTTAACCTCGATTTGCGGAATCTGCTGGCCACGACCGCCCAGCTGCAGTTCCAGGAGCCGACCGCCCGCCGCGATCGGTATAATGCCGTCTGGAATCGCGCCAAGCTGGGCCCGTAGTAGTCGGATTTTGGATTTTGGATTGGGGATTTTGGATTGAAGACGGCGGGGCCGGTGACGGGTGACCAGTGACCCATGGCCCAACAACTCAAAACTCAAAACTCAAAAATGTGCCTGCGGCACCGCTGCGCGATCAAAACTCGTCCCCCTCTTGCTTTATGAATCAACTGGTTTTATACTGCCCTCCAGGGCCCGGATGATTCCGAGTCCCGTCTCCAGTGCCGGCCCGGGCCGCGCCCGGCGGCCACGATCGCTCGCGTTAGGAGGTTAAGATAATGTCCCGCAATCTGCCACCGACCCTGGCCACCCTCCTCTTGCTGCTGAGTCTCCTGGGCCCCGGCTGGCACGCCCCGCTGGCCTACGCCGGGCCTACGTCGGGCCCCCGCCCGACGCTCAACCTGACCCCCTATGTCAACCCCATGATCGGGACGGCGCCCAGTAATTCGCCGGACCCGGTCGGCGGCGGCGCGGGCGGCAGCACCTATCCGGGCGCCGAGGTGCCCTTCGGCATGGTCCAGTTCAGCCCCGATACGCCCAACGGCTCGCCCTCCGGCTACGCGTATGATGATACCACCATCGAAGACGTGAGCCTGACCCACTTTAACGGGGCGGGCTGTCCCAATAATGAGGATCTCAACATCCTGCCGATCACCGGCGCCCTCGGCGCCTCCCCCGGCACGAGCTGGACCAGCTACAGCTCGGTGTTCACGCACACCACCGAGCTGGCCGCCCCGGGCTATTATCGGGTGAATCTCGATAGCTACAATACCCGGGCCGAGCTCGCCGCGACGACGCGCACCGGCATGGCCCGGTTCACCTACCCGGCCACGACCCAGGCCACCGTGCTGGTCAACGACAGCCGCATGGCGACCGGCAACCGGAACGGCGCGGTAACCATTGTGGGCACCAATGAGATCGACGGCAGTGCCACCGGCGGCGGGTTCTGCGGGGGCGGGACGTTCAGCCTCTACTTCGCGGTCCAGTTCGACCAGGCGTTCACCGCCCATGGCACCTGGGCGGGCGGCACCATCACCCCCGGCTCGGGAAACGCCAGCGGCATCCAGACGGGCGCCTATGTGACTTTCGATACCACCACCAACCCGGTCGTGCAAATGAAGGTCGCGCTCTCCTATGTCAGCCTGGCCAATGCCCAGCAGAACCTGGCGGCCGAGAATCCCGGCTGGAACTTCAATACCGTACAGGCCAACGCCGGCACCGCCTGGAACACGATCCTCAATCGCATCCAGGTGACCGGGGGCGCCCCCGCCGACCTGACCAAGTTCTACACGGCCCTCTATCATGTGTTGCAGGACCCCAGCGTGGCCAGCGACGTGAACGGCCAATACATGGGCTTCGACAATACCGTGCATACCAAGCCCGGCAGCATGGGCGCCGTCTACGAGAATTACTCGGGGTGGGACATCTACCGCTCCTGGGCCGCCCTGGTCGCCATGATCGCCCCGACCGAGATGAGCGATATCGCCGCCTCGATGGTCCTCGCCGGCCAGGAGGGGGGCGAGCTGCCCAAGTGGTCGCACCAGAATCGCGAGGACTTTATTATGACCGGCGACCCGGGGCCGATCATCGTCGCCAGCGCCTATGCCTTTGGCGCCCGGAACTTCGACACGACCGCGGCCCTCACCCTGATGAAGAAAAGCAGCAGCGTCCTCGGGGCGACCATGCAGGGCAGCCCGATCCGCGGCAATCTCAATTATGAACTGAGCCTGCACTATGTCCCGGGGGACGCCTCGGATTCCCAGGAATATATGGCCTCCGATTTCGCGATTGGCCAGTTTGCTCAGCGCCTCGGCGCGACGGCCGTCTACCAGGATGTCATGCCCCATGCCCAGTACTGGATCAACACCTTCAATCCGACCGTTGGCTACCAGCAACCCCGCAACACCGATGGCACCTGGGCCTGCACCTACCTCAACCCGGCGAGTACCTGCGGCTTTACCGAAGGCAATGCTGCGCAATATACCTGGATGGTGCCCTACAACATGGGGAGCCTGATCAACCTGATGGGCGGCAACCCGACCGCCATCCAGCGGCTCGACCATCTCTTCACGGAGCTCAACGCCGGGCTGAATCGCCCCTACTTCTACATCGGCAACGAGCCCGAGTTCTCGACGCCCTGGGCCTACAATTTTGCCGCCGCCCCCTGGAAGACGCAAAACATCGTCCGCCAGATCCTCAACGTGGAATACACCACCGACCCGGGCGGGCTGCCGGGCAACGACGACCTGGGCGCCATGTCGGGCGTGGCCGTCTGGGGCTACCTGGGCCTCTACCCGGCCATCCCGGGCACCGACGTCCTCGTGCTCAACGGCCCGCTGTTCCCCGCGGCCACGATCCAACTGGCTAGCGGCAAGACGCTCCAGATCAACGCCGCGGGCGCCGGCCAGGGTAACCCCTATATTCAAAGCGTCGACATCGACGAGCGCCCCCCAACCACGCAGAACTGGCTGCCCTTCAGCAGCATCGCCAACGGCGCCATGCTGGATTTCGCGATGGGCCCCAGCCCCAATTTCATCTGGGGCAGCCACGCCGCCGATGTCCCGCCGTCGTATAACGACGGCTTCACCCCCCCGCCCCCGGCGCCCGACCTGGGCGCTAACCTGGCCCAGGGGCGGACGGCCACCGGCAGCGTGAGCTGTGCGACCGCCGAGTCGCCGGACAAGGCCGTGGACGGCACCCTGATGAACAACAGCAAGTGGTGCTCCCTGGTCACCAGCCGGTGGCTCCAGATCGATCTCGGGGCCAGCCAGACGGTCAACACCTTTGTGATCAAGCATGCCGCCCTCGGCGGCGAGACCGCGGCGTGGAACACCCGGGACTACGACATCCAGGTCAGCCTCGACGGCACCACCTGGACCACCGTGGTTACCCGGACGGGCAACGCCGCCAGCCGCACGGTGGACACCATTGCCGCGCAGCCAGTACGCTACGTGAAGCTGGACGTCACCACGCCCACCCAGAACGGCGATCCCGCCGCGCGCATCTACGAGGTTGAAGTCTTTAATTCCGGGTCTGCCCGCCCGGCCCGGATCAAGGCGACCGCCGGGCCGCCGGCGCTGCCCGGGCCGTGAGGAGTCATGAGTCCTATCGAATTCGGCTGGTTTTTCCCCAATGGCCCCGCGACTCCCGCCGCGCGCGCCACGTTCGTGGCCGACTGCGAGCGCAGCCTCGCGCTGATCACCGGGCACTTCACCTCGGCCTGGATGGCCGACCACCTGCAGTTCGAGCACTACGATATCCTGGAAGGGTGGACCACGCTGACCTATTTCGCGGCCCGCCACCCCGCGCTGCACTTCGGGCACGCCGTGCTTTGCCAGTCGTACCGCAACCCCGCGCTGCTGGCCAAGATGGCCGCCACATTCCAGCTGCTCAGCGGCGGCCGGCTGATCGTCGGCCTGGGCGCCGGCTGGCACGCCCCCGAGTACCAGGCCTATAACTTCCCCTTCCCCGCGCCCGGCACCCGGGTCGACGAGTTGGCCGACGTGGTCGCTATCTGCAAGGCCCTCTGGTCCGGGGAGGAGGTCACCGTGACCGGCCCCCATCACCAGGTCCACGCCGCCGTCTGCGCGCCCCCGCCGCTGCCGCCGCCCCCGCTCATGATCGGCGGCTGGAAGCCCCGCATCCTGCGCTTGATCGCCGCCCAGGCCGACTGGTGGGATGTCTCGGGCTTTGGCGGCATCCCCCGGGACGGCTACCCCGCACTCGTCCCCGCGGTCGACGCGGCCTGCGCCGCGGTCGGGCGCGACCCGGCCACGCTGCGCCGCACCTTCTCCTGCGCCTGCGCCTGCGCGCCCACCGCGGCCGCCGTGCAGGCCCTGGCCGCGGACATGCGCCCCGGGTTCGGCCTGGTCGGCACCCCGCCGCAGATCGTAGCCCAGATCCAGGCCTTCCAGGCCCAGGGCGTCACGCACATGCAGCTCGCCTTCAACGACTTCCCAGCCACCGACTCGCTGGCGCTCTTCCTCGCCGAGGTCCTGCCGGCGACGCAGTCCTGAGTGGCAAGTGCGGTCCGCGCGGCGCGACGCAGTCCGCTGCGCGGGCGGCCCTCACCCTGCCCTCTCCTGTGCGCGGGAGAGGGTTCATTGGGGGGGCGATGGGCGTGAATTAGCGCGCCAGATTATTAGATCTCACTGCAGGGATCAGTAATTCGGAAACATTCATCCGCCGCCGGGCAACCGCCCCCACCCCCGCGTCGGTAGGAGCGGGCTCCGTCCCGCGATGGTCGGGCGCGCATCCTTATTGCCGGCCACATCTGGGCCTGCCCAGCCCGTCTCCCGCGATCCCGGCGCGGCCCAGCCGCAGCCTGGGGCAGCATCGCGGGACGGAGCCCGCTCCTACCGTCCGGGAGGGTAGCGACCCTGCTGCTCGATTTTGGATTGGGGATTGGGTGACGCGGGACCGGCGCCCAGGGCGCGGCCCACCCGCGCGGCCAGAGCTTCGCGGGCCGCGCCCTCTCCCACCGCCGCCCGGGCCCACCCCACCCCCACCACCAGCCCGCGCCGGCGGGCTTCGCTCGGCGTTGCCGCGGCGTCAGCCGCCGGGCAACCGCCCGCCCCCGCCCGACCGACCCCGCCCTCGATGGCGAAAGAACCCTCGCCCGCGCACGGGAGAGGGCAGGGTGAGGGTCGGGAGGGAGCAGGGAGGGACCAATGGGCTATAGCGATCGGCGGAGGCGCGGCGCTATAATAAGGAGTAGCCGCGGGCCCATTACCGCCCGCGGTTTGCCGATCGCTGACCGCTGACCGCTGACCGCTCGTCACCCACCCGCCAGGAGCCATCGTATGCTACACGCCCGCCGCGTCCTCGTGACCATCGCTTGTCTGCTCGCCGGCCTGGTGCTGGGGGCCGTGATCCTCGCCGGCCCACCCGCCATTCAGGTGGCCGCCCGCGCGGGCGCGCCCGCCATCACCTGCAGCTGGTGGAACGTGGTCGCCAGCCCCAACGCCGGCACCGGCACCAACTACCTCACCAGCGTGGCCGCCCCGGCCAGTAACGACGTCTGGGCCGTCGGCGACTACGTCACTGCTAGCAGGTATCAGACCCTGACCGAGCACTGGGAC
>DATGEF010000215.1:0-4003 GCA_035310405.1 Chloroflexia bacterium
CGCCCATGCTGCCGGTGGCGTCGAGCAGGAAGACGAGGTCGAGGCCGACGGGACCGGTGTTATCCTGGAGGGCGGGCAGGGCGACGGTTTGCGCGGGTTGGTCGGCGGCGAGGGTCGTGGCGACCTGTTGCGCGCCGCGGCTGACGAGGGCGCGGAGTTGCGGGGTCTGGGCGGCGCCAGCGGCGGCGGGGAAGAAGAGGACGCGGCCATCGCTGACGGTGCGGGCGTCGAAGAGCGGGCGGGGGCCGTCAAAGAGTTGGACGCGGGCGCCGGCGACGGGGTGCTGGTTAGCGTCGAGGACGCGCACAAACAGGCGGCGGGCGACGGCGATGGGCAGGATCGCCGGTCCCTGATAGTGCTGGAGGTAGTCCAGGTAGGCGGGGAACTTCGCGTTGTCGTCGACCATCCCGGCGGTCAGCGGCGCCTGGTCGACGGCCGTAACCGGGTTAGTGGCGGGCGCGGGCGTGCTCGGGGCGCTCCCGGCCGGCGCCGCCGTCGGGGCCGCGGCCGGGGCCCCCGCCGCCGGCGCCCCGCTCGGTGCATGGCTCGTGGCGCCGCCACTCGTGGTGGTGCTAGTGGGGGTGCTAGAGGCGCCGCCGCACGCGGTATCAAAGAACAAGATCAGCAGTAACAGCGCAACATTGGTCAATATGACCAGGCGCTGCAGCGGCCAGGCCCCGGGCTGCTGCCATTGCCGGCCGGATACAGTGGGTAGGTGGTGGAAAATACCGAACATCGCTTGCTCCTCCTTTGGTTTCGCTAGCTGCACCCCGGCGGCCAGCCGGCCGCCGGGGTGCAATACGCCGGTTGTTGCCCAGATCCAGCATACCCTGTAAGCGGCGCGCCGAGACGTGCCGGCCGAGCTATTCTGGGCCCGGGCCGGGCCGGCGGGCGTAGCCGAAAGTCATATGACTTTCGGCCAGGGGCGTTCCCACCGGCGGCCTATTGCCCGCCCCGCCCCTTTCTGCTATGCTGAAGAAGCAAACCGCCATCCTACTCGCGAAACCCACCCGGCAATGGAGAGGCCCGCCCATGCGCGAACACGTCCTGACCGAATCTGCCCGGCCCCGATCCGCCACTGGGGTGACGCGTCAGGGCGGGCGGCCGTGGTCGGTGTGGCTGATCCCCAAGCCGTTTGACGTCGTCACCACGCTGCTCTACCTGGGCACGCTGCTGCTCTTCTTCTACGAGCGGCTGCAGGGCCTGTACGGGCACCCGCTGGTCTGGTGGCAGGCCGTCCTGATCGTCGCCGCGATCCTGGCCTTGCTGCTGGTCGACCGGGTGGAGGGCTGGCGGTATGGGGAAGCCGTGCCCGCCCGCGTGGCGCAGCTCCTCTTCGTCACGCGCCTCGTCTTGATCGAGATCGTCGCCCAGCTGGACGACTTCAGCTTCTCGCCTTTTCTCTACCTGCTGATCCCTTTCACGGCCGCGCTTTATTTCGGCGTCCGGGTGGGCTATGGGGTGGCCGGGCTGGTCTGGATCACCTATCTCGTCAAGATCAGCTTCTACCAGGTGCGCTGGTATTCGCTGGTCAGCGATATGCACGAGGTGCTCATCTTTTCGATCGGGCTCATCTTCGCGGTGACCATGGCCAAGGTCGTGCAGAGCGAAAAAGAAAGCCGCGCCCGGGCCGAGGGCTTGCTGCGCCAGGTGCAGGCCTATACCCAGCAGGTCGAAGACCTGGCCGTCACCAAAGAGCGCAACCGGCTGGCCCGCGACATCCATGATAGCCTGGGCCATTACCTGACGGTGATCAACGTCCAGTTGGAGAAAGCCCTGGCCTTCCGCGCCGCCCGGCCCCAGGAGGCTGACCTGGCGGTGGGCGACGCCAAGCGCCTGGCCCGTGAGGCGCTGCAAGATGTGCGGGGCTCGGTCGGCGCCTTGCGGACTACCGCCGGCCCGGATGCGTTTGTGCTGGGCGGGGCGCTGCGGCAGCTCGCGGCGAATATGGCGAACAGCCCGTTCGCGATCGATGTGCAGATCGAAGGCAGCGAAGAGGACTTTGCGCCCGGGGTGCGCCTGGCCCTCTACCGGGCGGCACAAGAAGGGCTGACGAACGTGCAGAAACACGCCGCGCCGGGCAGGGTCGCGGTGCAGCTGCGGTTTGGGCCGCAAGCCGCCGACCTCGTGCTGAGCGATGACGGCCAGGGCTTCGAGCCGGCCAGCTTGTTGGCGCTCCCGCCCGGCCGGGAAGGGCGCTATGGCTTGCAAGGGTTGCGGGAGCGCCTGGCGCTGGTGGGCGGGGATCTGCAAATCGAGAGCCGGCCGGGCCAGGGCACCCGGCTCCGTATCCAGGTCCCCAGGGATGGCTTACGCCCCACCGGCCGCCCGACTCTCGCGCCCGAGGAGCCCGCCGATGACCCATTATGAGCCGGCGGCCGGCGGCGTGGTCCGGGTGCTGGTCGTCGACGACCAGCGGCTGATGCGCGAAGGGATCGCCTCCCTACTGGCCATCCAGGACGGGGTCGCGGTGGTCGGGACGGCCGGCAGCGGCCAGGATGCCGTGGCCCAGGCACTGGCCCTGCAGCCCGATGTGATCTTGATGGATGTGCGCATGCCTGGCCTGGACGGGGTCGCCGCCACCGCGCAGGTGCGCCGGCAGCTCCCCGCCTGCAAAGTGTTGATGCTGACGACCTTTGACGACGAGGAATATGTGATCGAGGCCTTGCGGGCGGGCGCCAGCGGCTATTTGCTCAAAGACATCCCGGCCCAGGACCTGGCCCGCGCCGTCCAGGCGGCCCACAAAGGGCTATACCAGCTGGACCCGGCGATTGCGGGGAAAGTCGTGGCCTCCCTGGCCGGTCCCCGCTCGGCGCCCGCCCCGCCGGGCCCGCCCGCCCCCGCGGCGCCGGCCCCGCCCGGGGCCGAGATCAGCAGCCGCGAGCTGGCGGTGTTGCGGCTGATCGCCCAGGGCGCGACCAACCGCGAGATCGCCGAGCGGCTGATTATCAGCGAGGGCACGGTGAAAAACCACATCTCCAGCATCCTGAGCCGCCTGGGCCTGCGCGATCGTACCCAGGCGGCCATCTATGCCCGCGAGCACGGCCTGCTGGGCCGGTGAGCGCGGACACTCCGCATTCCGCACTCCGCACTATTTCGCCCGCTCGGGCAGCGGCGGCAGGGGGGCCGTGGGCCGGCCCGAGGTCTCGATCGTCGGGTACACCGCGACCGACGGGGGCGCCGCCCAGGCCAGGGCCGCCGGGAGGGTAGTCGTCCGCTCGGGGGTTACGCGGGCGGCGTGTTGCGGATGCCACGGCGGGGGTAGCCCCGGGGGCTCGGCCGGCAATCCTGTTCCCGGGGCAGTGAAGGCGATGGTCGCCGGTGAGTTGCGGCGGGCGCGGCCAGGACTGCGCCGCGCGGCCCAGACCACCAGCGGCACGAGGAGCAGCAGCCACACGGGCAGGCTCCCGGCGGTGAGCAGGCGGGTGAGGGGCGCGACCAGGCCGGCCAACGTCTCGGGCCACCCGCCGGCCGCGGGCGGGAGCGCGGCCGGCGGCAGCATGTCCAGGTTGCCGAGCGGGGCCGGGGCGCTCCCCTGGGCCGCCGGCCCGACCTGGTTGGCGATGTCGTGGGCCACCAGGTTGACCACCAGCGTGTCCAGGTCGTTGACGGTAAAGTTGGACACGTGATGGTCCGTGACCACGCCCGGCGCGCCGGATTGGCCGTTGGCGTAGGTGAGGAAGATGAACTGGCCTTGGGTCACTTCGGCGAATTGGCGGAAGATATACTCGCCCTGGTCATCGAGCCCGCTGGCCCCGATCGGGCAGATCGTGATCCCCGCCGCGACCGCTTCTTGCAGTAGCTGCGGGTATTCCGTGTCGTTGGGGTAATCCAGATGCGGGGGGGCGTCGCCGACCAGCACGATCATGCGCAGGTGCCGCCCGCTGTCGACGGCGGTCCAGCCGGGCAGGTGGATCGCGGCGTCCAGCCCAGCGTTGACCGACTCGGGGTTATCGCCGCCACCGCCCGCGGCGACGTTGGCCAGGTTCTGCTGGAAGGTGCG
>DATGEF010000216.1:0-6298 GCA_035310405.1 Chloroflexia bacterium
GGGGCGCAGCGGGGCGTCCAGCACGGCCCCGGCCCCCGGCCCGGCGGCCCCCCGCACGTGCAGCATCCGGGTATCGCCCACCGCCCGCGGCGTGTCGCCGGGCGTGCGGGGCGCACTCAGATGCACCTGGCGATCCAAGTCCAGGATAATCCAGATATTGCTCGTCGGATCGAGCTCGAATTCCTTGACCATCAGCTGATTATGCCGGGCCGTGGCCCCCCAGTGGATGCGGTTGGTCGGGTCGCCGGGGACATAGCTGCGCAGGCCGCTGGCATTGGGGGTGATCGACATCGACCGGCCGCGCACGGTCGTGCCGCCAGGGAGGTCGCCGGTCGGCAATCCAAAAGCGGCCAGGTCGACCGTGGCCGGATAGACGAGGAGCTCACCCATCTCGGGCACCGTGCGCCAGCTACGGAAGAGGCCAAACGGATCGCCCGAGATCGCCGTCAGCGGGCCCAACTGGTAGAGGCCGCGGCGGCGCGTCAACGTCCGGACGCGCCAGCGCTTGGCATGGTTGCCTTTGACGCTGATGACCGCGGCGGCCTGGTGCCCGGGCAGGGTGGAATGGTCCCGCACTTCGACCCAGAGCTTGGGGACCAGGCTGCGATTGCGGACCTGGAAGGTCTCTTCAAACACTTCCCCCACCTGAGTCTGCTGCCGCCGCGAGTCGCGGTGGATGTCGAGCGCACTCAGATTCAGCCGCGCCCAGATCCAGGAGCAGGCCAGGACGGCGCTCAAGACATAGCTGATGTAGTACAACAAGCGCAGGCCAATGGTCAGGGCCGCGAGATAGAGGACGACCGTCAGCAGCAACAGGCGGAAGGCGTTGGTGTTCATGGCACCTAATACGCGCTCTTGACACCCGTCCGCACCCCGGGGACGGGGATGCGGCGGAGGATCTCGCCGATCAGGGACCCGACGTCGGTGTTTTTGATGCGCGCCGAGGGCCGCAGGATGATACGGTGGGCCAGGGTCGCTTCCGCCAGCGCCTTGACGTCGTCGGGGATCACATAGTCCCGCCCGTCCGCCGCGGCATGCGCCTGCGCGGTACGATAGAGCGCCAACGAGCCACGGGGGCTGGCGCCGAGGTAGACGTCGTCGTGCTTGCGGGTGGCCTCGACCGTCGCGACAATGTACTCGCCGATCAGGCGGTCGACGTAGATGTGGCGCACGGCGGCCTGCGCCGCCGTCAGATCGCGCGCGTCGACGACCTGCGTCAGCGTATCCAGCGGATGCACTTCTTGCTGGCGGGCGAGCATATCGATCTCGTCGCTGCGGGCCGGGTAGCCCAACCGCAGGCGGATCATAAAGCGATCGAGCTGGGCTTCCGGCAACGGAAAGGTCCCCTCGTACTCGATCGGATTCTGAGTCGCCAGCACGATGAACGGATCGGGCAGCGGGTATGTCACCCCATCCACCGTGATCTGGCGCTCCTCCATGGCCTCCAGCAGCGCGGACTGAGTCTTGGGGGTGGCGCGATTGATCTCGTCGGCGAGGACAATCTGGGCCATCACGGGCCCGGGGCGGTACTCGAACTCCGCGGTTTTCTGATTATAGATCGACACCCCGGTCACGTCGGTGGGCAGTAAATCGGGGGTGAACTGGATCCGTTTGAAGGTGCAGCCGATCGAGCGGGCGATCGCCTTAGCCAGCATGGTTTTGCCGACGCCCGGCACATCTTCGATCAGGACATGCCCGCGACAGAGCAGCGCCAGCAGCGTAAGCTGGACTTCCGCGTGCTTGCCGACGATGACCTTCTCGACATTCTGGCTGACGCGCTCGGAAATGGCGCGGATGTCGATCATAAAATTCGGTCTCCTCTAGCGAATCGCGAGCCATGAACCGGTAACAAAGCGCCCGGCCCATCGGGCCGGGCAGAGTTTGCCACCCTATCCTGACAGGCTAAAACCTGTCGTTATAAGAACGGCGGGCCGCGGAGCGTTGGATCTCTGGGCGCTCAGCGGGGGATGCGGGCCGACGACAACGGGCTGGCGGTTTCTGCAGGCGGCCGGCGCAGCCCGGGCCCCCCCCGGTCGAGGCCCGCAGGCCCGGCATTCGGGGCCCCGAGGCCCCCCGCCGCATCCGCGCCCCGGTCGGGCGGGGCGGGGTCGGCGATCGGGGAGGCCGGATCATGGGCAATCAGCCAGGTCGCGCGGTTTACGTAGCTGGGCGGCCGCATGGCGGACCCGGTGAACGGAGTGCCGGCGGCCGGCGCCGTCAGCGTGCGCGCGGTCGGCCCTCCGAGGTGCAACGCAACGCCATTACTGAGCACCAGCGCCAACAGGAGGAGCGCGACACCCAGCTGAGAGAAGCGGGTGAGGGGCCGGGCCGTCAGGAGCCAGGTCTGGTCCCAATGGGCATAATCCCAGCCGGGCGCCCGCCCGCCGGCGGGGGCGTACCCGCGCAACGGCGGGAGTCGTTGCTCCAGCCGGACCCAGGCGTCGGCCCGCGGGGTGGCCCCGGCCACCTCACCGCCCAGAGCCCGGCGGAGGCCCCGCTCCAGCTCGGCCTCCCGCAGGCGCCCGCGCACCCCGGCACCCCACGGCTGCTGGGGCCCTCTGGGCCCGCCCTGGTCCGGTCGCGCCTCTGGGGTGCGGACCCTGTCTAGCCAACTCATCGTCTTTTACAAACTCCTTGCAGTGCGCAAGCCGCGCCCCTTGAGGGGCCGTGGATGACGCGCAATCAGACGGACACGTAGACACCTTTTCGTGTATAATGGGGCAAGCACATTAACAATCCAATCGTGTTTGCCGGTTCCGAGGTAAGGTCCCTCGGGTAAAAGCACGACCGTTTTGCCATATATGCTGTCCTATGCGCTTGAGTCGAGGTCACACTCACCAGGAGCGGACCAATGTAGTACTGGGCGGGAAGCGCCCAACGTGACCAACTGCGGTTGGAAGCGTCGAAGCCACGGGCCGTGAGGCCCAGTGGTACTTCACACTTTCTGGGCTTGCACCACAGACGCGGGGGCGGCGGGCTGCTCCATCAGGTAGCGAGCCTCAATTTCCGTCTTCAGTACTTTACGAGCATAATGCAAGCGCGATTTGACCGTTCCGACCGGACAATCGAGAATGAGCGCGATCTCCGGCAAAGATAAGTCCTGTAAATAATGGAGCACCACGACGACCCGATGCTTCAACGGCAACGCGTTCACGATGTCGCGGATCGTCAGCTGTAACTCGCTCTGCTCACACACGTGCTCCGGCGAATGATGCGGGTCGGCAAACAGGCGCTCGGCAATATGCTCCAGGGGCTCCAGCCAGCCCCGGCGGCGCTTGATCGCATTGCAACTCAGGTTAACGGCCACCCGGTGCAGCCAGGGGATCAGGGGCACATCGGGCTGGATGCGATGAATGTTAACGTAGGTCTTATAAAAACAGTCCTGCAACACCTCTTCCGCGACCCCGGCATCCCGGGTGATGGCCAGGGCGGTCCGGTAGATCACGCCTTTATACTTATGGAACAACTCCTCGAACGCCGCCATATCGCCGGCCTGCACCCGCTGCACGAGGGCGCTATCGATGATGGCCTGCGCGGAGAGCGGCGGGGGTGCTGGGCCCGCCAGGGCCGCCACCAACTCGCTCGGCTGGGGTCGCCCGGTGAACGCATTTGCGAACAAAGCCCCATCCTCTTCCCTGCTCACGGCACCCGGCGCGTCCGGGTGCGGAACAGCCTCTATCTCGCGGTGCCGGCCAACCGCGTCGTTAGCCGGCACATGTAGCAGGTGCCCCATGGAGCCCACTACCGAGCGCACACGCCCCGGTAGCAGCGCGGGCAATCGTTTGACGTCCAAGCCGATCTCCCTACTTGTTATACCGCCCCCCCGGGCTAGCGGTTCACCCGGAGCGGCGCGCCAATAAACAGGGTAGCGCCTACCACGATGCCCAATTATAGCATACTCCTGCGCCCCCCACAATCCGGCCGCGGGGCGGGCGGGACAAGTACCGGGGTAAAAACCGGGCTAATCGCCGGCGCCCGGGGATGGGGCTTGCAAATTGCCGCATTTTCTGCTATAACATCCATACGCTGATCGTACGTGAGTCGCCATGAATAAGGAATAAGCGGCCCCGGTACAGCGTATGGACCCCCGCCAGGCGCGGGGGCATTTGTTTAGGCGTCCCCTTCCCGGAGTGGTTGGCACATCCCTGGCGATCCCGCGGAGGGTGGCGGTAGGAAGTGAGATCCTATGACTGAGCAGGTCGTCTATTTAACGCCCGAAGGCAAAGCCGATCTCGAAGCGAAGCTGGAATTTCTGCGCACCACCCGCCGGCGGGAAGTCGCGGAACGGATCCGGGGCGCCAAAGATGATGGCGATATCAGCGAGAGCGGGGAGTACGAGGACGCCAAGCGCGAGCAGGCCTTCCTCGAAGGCGAAATCCGCAGCATCGAGCAAACCTTGCGCTACGGCCGCGTGATCGAGAATAACGGCACGACGGAGACGGTGGGCGTCGGCCGGACGGTGACGATCCGGGACAGCACGGGCACGGAAGAAAGCTGGCGCATTGTCAGCCCGGCCGAGGCCAACCCCCGCCAGCGCAAAATCTCGACCGCGTCGCCCATCGGCGCCGCGCTGATCGGGCGCAAAGTCGGCGAGACGGTCCCGGTGGAAACCCTGGCCGGTCACGTGGAATACCGGATCCTGAAAGTCGAGTGATCCGCTACTCGGGGCGCCAGGTGATCGCCAGGCCGCGCGCCTGGAGTGCGGCCCATAACTCGGCCGGCTCGATCCAGGACTGCCAATCGAGCAGCCCCGGCCGCAGCTGCCCGTCCAGATAGCGGGCGACGGCGACGGCACAGGGGAGCACGGTCAGCAAGCGCGCATCCGGGGCCACAATCGCCAGGGTCCCAGCGCTGATCGCCGCATGGTGCCCGGGCCGGCTGGCGATGCCCCGCACCGTGGTCAGCACGGCGCCATCATCCTCGCCCACCGCCCGCAGCGGCGCGGAGAGCCCCAGCAACACGGTGATCAGCAGGCCCCGATAACGCCAATGCCACCCCAGGCGCCGGAGTAGCCCGAGGATCGCCAGCCCACGGTTCACCAGATCGACCTCAAACCCCAACCGTACGCGCACGCGGTCCTGGCGGATGCCAAAGAGCCCGGGGAAGAGGTCATAGTCGGGCGCGTCGAAGTTGTAGACTTTGCGCCGGCCGATGGGCGGAGGAAACTGCGCCCGCTGGCGGCCGCTCCAGCCATAGACATTGCGCGCCAGGGGGCGCCCCGTGCAGCGCACGGCGGCGGCCAGCGCGCCCACCCCCCGCGCCCGGTGGCTGCCAATGTAGACGGCGGTATCCACCCGGGCCACCTCGTAGAGCCCCAGCGCTTCCACCCCATGGCGCGTCATCAGCGCAGAAAGCCCGGGCAAGATCCCCAGGCCGGTGCCCGCGGTAATCTGCGCGGCCTCGACGATCGGCCGGCGGCCCACCACCCGCTGGACGAAGCCGCGGCTGTCGGCCATGTCAAAATAGGCGACTCTCTGCCGGGCGCAGGCGTCGACCAGCGTGGTCGCCACGCCGCGAAAGCCGCGCACGCAGCAGACGGCGGCATCCATCCCGGTGAGGAGTCCGTCCAGGGCGGCGTCATCCGCCAGTTGGATCCGGGCCGCCTGCACCCGCCGGCCGGTGGGGTCCAGGGCGCGCGCGGCCCGGGCTTCCGGCGCCCCCTGCGGGCCGGCGAGCAGCAGCCGGGCGGCCGTATGGGCCAGGAGATCGGCCGCCATCAACTGCCCGAAGACACTGCCCCCGTCATAGATCAGAATGGCCGGCGCGGCGGTAGGCCTGGCGTGCATCAATTTCGCTCCATGACGGCATACCCGGGCCGTTCGCCGAAGACCTGGAGGGCGTGGTAGTGGCTGCGAATGTAGTCGGCCAGGGGGTCCAGCGCCCCATACCCGGCCGTCACCCGCTCCATGCCGGGTGCGGGCACGAACATAATAACATAGCGGACGTTGTTCTGTCGCAGATCGCCCATCACCGCCTGCTGCTCGGCGTCCGTCGTCACGCCCGGGAGCAAGAAGCTGTAGCGGCTGCCCCGCGGGCGATCGCAGAAGACATAAAAGGCTTGCTCGTTGGGGAAGGCATAGATCGGCTCGCCTGGGCGGGTCTTCTGCTGGATCAGCGCATACACGCCCTGAAACTGGGCCGGGGCCATATCGGGGGCCTCCAGGCTCAGGTGCGGCAACCCGATCGGCTGCCAGCTGGAGGGCACGGGGCGGCCGGCCGCGACGGACGCCGGCAGGTCCCACCCGAGACTCAGGCGCCACTCGACGATAAACCAGGCCCAGAAGAGTGGCAGCACGAG
>DATGEF010000217.1:0-4461 GCA_035310405.1 Chloroflexia bacterium
CAAGACCAGCTACCGTTAATGCCCACCACGCCCAGCCGCGCCCGGCGCTGGATCCGCGACGGCAAGGCCACCGGCTTCTGGAAGCGCGGCGTGTTCTGCGTGCGCTTGAACGGCGAACCATCCGCCCGGCATACGCAACCGATCGCCGTGGGCATCGATCCGGGCAGCAAGCGCGAGGGGCTCGTGGTCGCCTCGGCGACCCATACCTACCTGAATGTGCAGGCGGTCGCCGTCGATTGGGTGCAACAGGCCGTAGCCACCCGCCGTATGCTGCGCCGGGGGCGCCGCTCGCGCAGAACCCCGCATCGGGCCAATCGGCGGAATCGCGCCCGGGGCGGCCTCCCGCCGAGCACGCGCGCCCGCTGGGGCTGGAAGTTGCGCCTGGCGCAGTGGCTGGCCCAGATCTACCCGGTCAGCGTGTTTGTCGTGGAAGATGTGGCCGCCACCTCTAAACCCAGCCAGAGCCGCTGGAACCGGGCGTTCTCGCCTTTGGAAGTGGGCAAGCGCTGGTTCTACGTGGAGTTGCAGAACATCGCGCCAGTGTCCACCAGGCAGGGGTACGAAACCCAGCAGGATCGGGATGGGTTGGGGCTGCACAAAACGCACGCTAAGCTGGCCGAACGCTGGGACACGCATTGCGTGGACGCCTGGGTGCTGGCCCGGTCCCAGGTTGGGGGCGCGACCCGGCCCGATAATACGGCCCTGCTGATCGTGACGCCGTTGCGGCTGCATCGCCGCCAGCTGCACGTGCTGCAACCAGCGTCCGGAGGCGGGCGCCGCCGGTATGGGGGGACGCGCAGTGGTGGGTTCAAGCGCGGCAGTTATGTGCGCCACCCAAAATGGGGCCTGTGCTACATCGGTGGTACGATAGAGGGGCGGGTTAGCTTGCATAGTATTGCTACCGGAGCGCGGCTGTGCCGGAACGCGAAACCCAGCGATCTGAAGTTTCGCACGTTCGCCAGTTGGCGCACCCGTCTGGCGGCTGCCCCCGCCTACTAAAGTGAGCGGTTCCCGCCGCTTCGTTGAGCGAAAGGATGTATTTTATGAATACGCAACAGGCAGAAACCGGGGTTGTCGTCGTGGGTGGGGGGCTGGCCGGGCTGAGCGCGGCCGGTTACCTGGCGCGGGCCGGCGTGCCCGTGACGCTGTTCGAGCAGGCGGCGGGCCTGGGCGGCCGCGCGGCCACCCAGCAGTACGCCGACTATTGCTTCAACCGGGGCATACATGCCCTCTATCCGGGCGGCGCAGCCGCCCAGGTCTTGCAGGAGCTGGGGGTGACCTATGGCGGCCATCGCCCCGGGGGCGTCCTCATCCGGCACCAGGGCCGGCTGCATCTCCTACCGGCGGGCCCCGGCACGCTCCTGCGCAGTGGCGTGCTGGCGGCCGGCGACAAGTGGGAGCTCATGCGCCTGCTGACGCTGCTGACGCTGACCAAACCGGCAGCCCTGCGGCGCCAGAGTGTGCAAGGCTGGCTGGCCGCCCACACCCGCCGGCCGCCCGTGCGCCAGGTGATCGCCGCGCTGGCCCGCACGTTCACCTACACGGCCGCGCTCGACCAGGTGAGCGCCGAGGTCTTCGTGACCCAGCTACAACAGGCGCTCAAGCACAACGTCCGTTATATTGACGGCGGCTGGCAGAGCCTGGTCGATGGGCTGCGCCGGGCCGCGACCCAGGCCGGCGCGCAGATCGTGAGCGGCTGCGGCGTCGCGGCCGTCGAGCACGACGGGCCGCAGGTCCAGGCGGTGCGGCTGCGCGACGGCCGCACGGTGCCGGCGGCGGCCGTCATCCTGGCGACACCCCCGCAGGACGCGGCCCGGCTGATCGACGGCGGCGCCGACCCGGCCTGGCGCACGCGGGTCGCGGACCGCGGCCCGGTCGTGGTCGCCTGCCTGGATGTCGCGCTACGCCGGCTGCCCAACCCGCGCCACCCGGTGGTCTTCGACGCCGACCAGCCGCGCTTCCTGACGGCACAGTCGCAGTTCGCGCGGATCGCGCCGCCGGGGGGCGCCCTGATCCACACCGTGAAGTATCTCGACCCGGCGCAGCCGACCGATGCGCAGACCGATCGGCAGGACCTGGAAGCGCTGCTCGACACCGCGCAGCCGGGCTGGCGCAGCGTCCTGGTCAAGTCGATCTACCTGCCGCGCATGGAGGCGGTCAGCTGGCTGCCGACGGCGCGCGGGGGCGGCCTCGCCGGGCGCCCGGACGCGGCCGTGCCGGGACTCGCCGGCCTCTACCTGGCCGGCGATTGGGTCGGGCCCACAGGCTACCTGGTGGACTCCAGCCTGGCCAGTGCCCGCCAGGTGGCCCACCTGCTGCTGCAGGGCGGCCTGGCCACCGCGCGCGCCGGGGTCGCCCGGCAGCCGGTGGCGGCCGGCCGCTGATGCTACGCACCGATCCCGGGCCAGCCGGGCGCATCATGCCGGACACGACCGCCGAGCTCTTCCAGCAGCAGCGCGGGCGGCTCTTCGGCATCGCCTATCGCATGCTGAGCAGTGCCACCGATGCCGAAGACGTCGTGCAGGAAGCCTTCGTGCGCTGGCTCCAGGCCGGGGCGACGACGGTGGAATCGCCCCGCGCGTACCTGACGACCATCGTCGTGCGGCTCTGCCTCGACCACCTGGGTACGGCCCGCGCCCGGCGGGAGGTGTATGTCGGGCCCTGGCTGCCGGAGCCCATCGCCACGGGCGCGCACCCGGAGCTGGTCGAGACAGTCGTGCAGGCCGAGTCGCTTTCTTTTGCCTTCCTGATCATGCTGGAGAACCTGCGCCCGCTGGAGCGGGCGGTGTTCGTGTTACGCGAGGTCTTTGACTACGACTATGCCGAGATCGCGGCGATCGTGGGCAAAAGCGCGGCCAACTGCCGCCAGCTGTTGCACCGCGCCCAGGCGCACCTGGGGCAGCGCCGGCCCCGCGGCACCGTCTCGCGCGCGCAGCAAGAACGGATCACCGCCCAGTTCCTGCGGGCCAGCGCCGGTGGCGATATACAAGAATTACTGACCCTGTTGGCCGCCGACACGGTCTTCACCGGCGACGGCGGCGGCCAGGCCCAGGCGGGCCGGCACTCGGTGCAGGGCGCCGAGAAGGTGGCGCGCGGCCTGCTGGGCGGGCTGCGGAAGATGCCGCCCGACCTGCACGGCCAGATCGCCGAGATCAACGGCCAGCCCGCGATCGTCGCCTCCTGGCAGGGGCGGCTCTACGGCGTGGTGCTGCTGGACATCGTGGGCGACCAGGTGCGCCACGTCTACCTGGTCGTCAACCCGGACAAGCTGCGCTGGCTGGGCCCGCCGCCCGCGTGAGCCGGGCCCGGCCCATAACCGGGGCCAGCCTGCCCGCCCCGCGCCCTCACTACCTCGGCCCTACGCCGCCGGCCAGCCGGAGGTTGGGGCCGTGCAGGGCCACGATCTGGTAGGCGTCGCGGTCGATCAGCCGCTGGACGGTGCGCTCGCCCACGCGATCTTCGAGGCAGACGATCTCCAGCGGCGGCGTGGGGCTGCCGAGTTCGGCGCCGAGATCGTCCAATGCCAGCAAGTCGACGGTCTTGACGGTGGCGAGCAAATCGCTCGCCGCCCGCTCCCGCACCCGGAGATGGTCGAGGAGATCGGCCGCGGTGATGAAGAAGCAGCGCTCGGGCGGGCGTGTCTCACGCCTGCAGCGCTCCTGGAGCAGGGTGACGGCCAGGCTCGTCTTCCCCGTGCCGTAGGCCCCCACCAGCACCAGGCTCGGGGGCGGATCCCCCGCCACCCAGGCTCGGCCGATCGCCAGGGCCGCGGGATCGCCGATCCATTCGTCCAACGTCCACTCGTTATGGAATAACGGGATCTCCCCGACCACTCGGTTGCGTGATGTATTGTAGCATAGATTGTGATTAAATGCAATAGATATGCGCTGCCAATGTGAGGCAAGATTGCCGGGCACCCCTGTATTTGCGCCAGGGTTGTCTCTTACCTCCTAACCTGCTAGAATCGACACATGAGTAGGATTGAAACAGCTTTGCCAAAGCCAGGTGAAAACCCGCTATAATAGCGACGGACTAGCGACGGAATAGCGACGGAGCGGAGTACTTCACGGAGGTGCACCATGCAGAAGCGACTGCGGCACAACCGCTGGCGGCGCGGCTTACCGCTAATATGCGCCTACCTGCTAGGGATCATGGCGCTGGGCCACCCACCTCCCGGGGAGGCAAGCGGGGCCGCTAGCACCAGCTTGCGCCCCAGCTCCCGCCCCCTGGTCTACCAGGAGCAGCAAGGCCCTGACTTGTGCGCATTACTCAAGCAGGTGGCTGGGAGCGAGCCGATCAATATCAGCGGCGGCGGCCTGCCCGACTCCGGTAGTTGCAATGCCGTGAGCCTGGAAAGCGATCACAAGAAGTCCAAATTCGCCTTCATGTCGGTGGAAAAAGAAGACACCCCTGATGCCGCGCGGGCGCTCGTCGCGCAAAAAGGGAAAGACGGCGGGTGTA
>DATGEF010000218.1:0-4849 GCA_035310405.1 Chloroflexia bacterium
TCGCTTCGTGTTTGACCTGGGCACCCGTCGCTGGGTAGCCGTCACGCCCGGGCCCATGCCGCCGCCCGTGCCCTCGCCCTCGTCGTGGCCCGAACTCCCGTAGCCGGCCATCCTGGGGTGTGGCCCCGAGGCCCGGTGCCCTGCTGGCTGACGGTAGTGGTCCTGGCGGTGGTGCTCGTGGTCCTGGGCGCCTGTAGCAACCCGGCCCCGCTAGCCACCGTCGCCCCCACGGTGGCCCCGCCCACCGTCACCGTGGCCCCGCCACCCCCATCGCCGAGCCCGCTCCCGGCAACGGTATCGGTCGGGGCGACCTCGACGCCCAACGCGACCATCGCCTTTCAGGAGTTTAAAGCCGGCTATCCTCGAGGTGCCTTCTCCAATCCGACCAATGTGGCCATCGCAACGCAAGTAGCGGCCGCCCGTATTGTATACGAGACCGCGATAGCGCTGACACCCATCGACACGCCGGTCCCGTGGACGCCTGCCCCCCCAGGCCCGACGCCGACCTGGTTTGTGGGCATGCTGACGGATACGGGCTGTATTATCCCTGACTACACCGGGGCGCCTCAGTTCGCCAGCTGTTGGCGGACCCAGGTAAATGGCACATGGTTTTTTGTGGCCGGGGGATTTGCAGGGGACCCCCATAGCCCCCCGGATAATTCGGTGGAGGGGTTATTATTGGTCTGTGTAGAGCCCTGCCGGGCGATACCGTCCGAGTCCGCGTTGTATCCGGTGCCCCGCCAGGTAGGGGATGTCCACATTGTGGCTGTCGACGGCCTGCGGGTGACGCTGGAGCCGCGCCTGCCCCAATACCATGACCGCTTCGTCTTTGATTTAGGCACCCGCCAATGGGTCGGCTTAACGCCGACCCCGCCCTGACCTGGGGGCCACGCTACGTCTTCCACCCTAAAAAGGCAGGGCTGGCCCGGCATCCGCCCCGCGATGCAGAGGGGGTTACCGCTGCGGACGCTTGCGCCTCCATCCGGCGGCGTACTATAATCGAGGCATGAACTCGACCGTCAGCTTAACGCAAAAACAGCTTGCCGACTTCTTGCTGAACGTCGCGCCGGTGCGCCCGGTCTTTATCTGGGGCCCGCCGGGCGTCGGCAAGTCGTCGTTGGTGCAGCAGTTCGCCGCCGCCGTGGGGCTGCCCTGCGTGTCGCTGCTGGGCAGCCAGCTCGCGCCGGAGGATATCATTGGCGTGCCCCAGATCGTCGACGGTACCAGCCGCTTCTGCCCGCCGCGCCTGATCGCCCGCGCCGAGCCCTACTGCCTCTTCCTGGACGAGCTGAACGCCTGCTCGCACGAGGTCCAGAAGTCCTTTTACAGCCTGATCCAGGAGCGCCGGGTCGGCGAGTACCTGCTGCCGGACGGCTCGATCGTGGTCGGGGCAGGCAATCGCGCCCAGGACAGCGCCATCGTCAAGCCGATGTCGTCGGCGCTGCTCAACCGCATGGTCCATGTCCACCTCAAAGTCTCGCACCGGGACTGGCTGGAATGGGCCGGCGCGAACGAGATCCATCCCCTGGTGCTCGACTATATCCAGGTGCGCCCCGACCACCTCTGGAGTCAGCCGCCGAAGCACGAAGAGCCGTTCTCCTCACCGCGCGCCTGGCACATGCTCAGCGATGCCCTGCACGCGCACGGCCCCGGCATCGACGACCTGCGGCTGGAAGTGCTGGCCTTCGGCTGTCTCTCGCCGCACCACGCCGGGCAATTCAAGGCCTTCGTCAAGCAGCTGCGCAGCAAGTACCAGCTGGCCGTCATCCTCAAGGGGGAGCGTGGCTGGCCGCACGCCCCGGAAGACCGCGACGTCCTCTACTTCCTGGCCCAGTCGTTCCGCGCCCAGCTGATCAAGGAGCTGCCGGCCGACGCCAACGCGCTCACCGCCAGCTACCAGGAGCTGGCCCACCGCGGCAAAGGCCTGCTCAAAGACCTCGCGGCGATCAGCCTGGAGATCGCCCAGATGGTCGTGGCCGACCAGGGGGACGGCGAGGGCCTGCCGGGCTGGTTCATGGTCGAGATCGTCCGCGACCTGCCGCGGCTGGTGGAGAAAAAGAGTGGCAAGTAGGGCCGCCCGCAAGGCCCTGGCCGGCCGCGATGTCGCGCTGGAGAATTTCGCGCGCGGCGAGCAGTTGGTTCGGGAGCACCCCATCTTCGCCCCCCTGCTGGCCCACGCCGGGGTGGTCCGCGCGACCGGCAACCTCTGCCCGCCGGACGGGTGGGTAGTGGTCACGCAGGGGGGGGCGCTCCATGTCCACCCCACGCGCCGCGGCGAGCCGGCCGAATGGGCCTATGTGCTGGCCCATAGCTTGCTGCACCTGGGCTTCGGCCACTTTCGCGCCGGGCGGCGGCCCAAAGAATGGACGGCCGCCTGCGACCTGTTCATCGCGCGCTTCCTGGCCGATCTCAAATTTGGCCGCCCGCCCGGCGACATGGGCGACCTGCCGCCGGCGGGGAGCCGCAACGAGGAGCGCCTGTACCAGGAGCTGTGCGAACACGGGCTCGGCGAGACGTTCCAGGCGCTGGGCACGGCCGGCCCGCGCGCGGGCGACATGGTCTGGGGCCCCGAGCAGCCCGGCCGGTACGGCCTGCCGTTCGACTGGCAGACCTGTTTCGGCCACGGGCTGGCCCAGGCCGTCGCGGCGGCCGTCGACGTCGCCGGCGGGTTGACGCCGGGCGCGGGCCAGCAGCGCTCGAACGGGCAGCGGGCGCGCGCCTGGTTCATCGACCATTACCCCCTGCTCGGCGCGCTGGCGGCCAGCTTCGAGATCGTCGAGGACCCCCAGGTCTGCAGCAGCCTGGGCATCTCGGTGGCGGCGGTGGACGCCCAGGCGCGCGAGATCTACCTGAACCCCGCGGCCGGCCTCGACGATGCCGAATGCCGCTTCGTCATGGCGCACGAAATGCTGCACGCCGCCCTGCGCCACGACAGCCGCACCCAGGGCCGCGATCCGTTCCTTTGGAATATTTCGTGCGACTATGTGATCAATGCCTGGCTGGTCGAGATGCAGGTCGGGCATGTGCCGCAGGTCGGCGGGTTACACGACGCTACGCTGAAAGGCGAGTCGGCCGAGGCGATCTACGACCGCCTGGTGACCGATATGCGGCGCTTCCGCAAGCTGAGCACCCTGCGCGGGGTCGGCATCGGCGATATCCTGGTGCCGGGCACGCCCGACTGGTGGAACCACGGGGCGGGCGCCGACCTGGACGACTTTTACCGGCGCGCCCTGAGCCAGGGGCTGCTCTGGCACCAGGAGCAAGGCCGCGGCTATCTGCCGGCCGGGCTGATCGAGGAGATCCGCGCCCTCAGCTACCCGCCGATCCCCTGGGATGTCGAGCTGGCGCGCTGGTTCGACGACCAGTTTGTGCCGCTGGAGCGGCGCCGCTCCTACGCCCGCCCGAGCCGCCGGCAGGCGGCCACGCCCGCCATCCCCCGCCCGTCGTGGGTGCTGCCCCTCGCAGCGACCGTAGGCCGCACTTTTGGTGTGGTGCTCGACACCTCGGGCTCGATGGATCGCCGGCTGCTGGCCCAGGCCCTGGGCGCGATCGCCAGCTACAGCATTGCGCGCGACGTCCTGGGGGTGCGGGTCGTCTTCTGCGACGCCGCCACCTACGACCAGGGCTACCTGGCCCCCGAAGCGATCGCGGACTGCGTGCGGGTGCAGGGGCGGGGCGGCACCGTCTTGCAGCCGGCCATCGACCTGCTGGAGCAGGCCGAGGACTTCCCGAAAGACGGCCCGCTGCTGATCATCACCGACGGCGCGTGCGACCGGCTGCGCATCCGGCGCACGCACGCCTTCCTCATCCCCGAGAACCGCCATCTGCCTTTCGTGGCGGTCGGGCCGGTCTTCCGCATGCGGCTGTAGCCCGGCCCACCGCCTTGCGCACCGCGTCAGGCTTCGAGCGTCGTCAGGTCGCCTGGGTCCTGGCCGAGGGCTTTGGCGCGGATGAAGCGGCGCATGATCTTGCCACTGCGGGTTTTCGGCAGGCTGGAGACGAACTCGATCTCTTTCGGCACGGCCACCGGCCCGACTTCGCGGCGGACGTGTAGCTTCAGCTCCTGGGCCAGCTCCTCACTCGGTTGGTGGCTGCTTTTGAGGATCACGTAGACTTTGATGTGCTCGCCGGTCAGTTCATCGGGCAGGCCAATGGCCGCCGACTCGGCGACCGCCGGGTGGCTGACCAGGCTCGACTCGATCTCCATCGAGCCCAGGCGATGCCCCGAGACCTTGATCACGTCGTCGACGCGGCCCTGGACCCAGAAGTAGCCGGCGGCGTCCTTGTGCGCCGCGTCGCCCGCGAAGTAGACGTCCGGGATGGTCGTCCAGTAGGTGCGGTAGCGATCGGGGTCTTTGTAGATCGTGCGCATCATCGACGGCCAGGGCTTACGGATCACCAGGAAGCCGCCGTGATCCACGTCGACGGGCTGGCCGGCCAGGGTGACGATGTCGGCCTCGATCCCGGGCAGCGGGCGGGTGCAGGAGCCCGGCGTGAGCGGCGTAATCGGCGTCGGGGAGATCAGGATCGAGCCCGTCTCCGTCATCCACCAGGTGTCCATCACCGGCAGCCGGTCGCCGGTCACGCGCCGGTACCAGAGCCAGGCCTCCGGGTTGATCGGCTCGCCGACCGTGCCCAGCAGCCGGAGGCTGGAGAGGTCGTGCCGGGCCGGGAACGCGTCGCCGTGGCGCATCAGGCCGCGGATGGCCGTCGGCGCCGTGTAGAGGATCGTGACTTTGTATTTCTCCACCAGGTTCCACCAGCGGCCCGCATCGGGGATCATCGTGCCGCCTTCGTAGAAGAGGCTCGTGACGCCGTTCATCAGCGGCCCATAGACGATGTAGCTGTG